>JBHAES010000381.1:0-3553 GCA_041855725.1 Actinomycetota bacterium | reverse complement strand
GACGGCCGCTACGCCGCCACCGCCACCCAGGTCACCCTGGGCCTGCAGCAGGCCGTCGCCTCGTCGGCACCGCCGCCCACGATCGCCAGCGAGACCCCCGCGCCGCAGGCGGGCGCCGTGGCTGCGTCCGCGTCGGCCGCCCCGCCGGCCGCCGACCCCTTGGCCCTCGACCTCGCCGGCGCGGCCCGCAGCTCCGCCGTCACGCTGCTCGTCCTGCTCGCCGGCGGCATCACCGCCGTGGTCGGCATGGGCATCGCCGCCTGGCGCCGCAACCAGCTGCTCCCCGACGAGCGCCGCGGCTTCGGCACCGACTTCGGCCAGTGACGGGTCTCTCTTGCGGCAGGCACCCACGACCGGCCGAGCACCTGACCTGACGTCGACCTCGGCCACCGCGCCCGGCACCCGGATCCCTGGGCGCCCTGGGCGGCCCCCGGGGCCGGGGCAGCCCCGCGCCGAGCCCTGTCGTGGCGCCGCTGGCCCCGTGGCACCCAGCGCCTACCGAAACCTGGGGCACGTTGCCGCCCAGCACCCCCGACGGTGAGGAGGGTCTGCGCCGCGGGCACCGCTGGGCCCGTCACCTGCCCAGCACCCACGTCCGCCCGATCTCGGGCAGGTGGGCGCCGGCAGGACGTCGCGCCTCGGACTCGAGCCGCCAAGGATTGGGGCGGATCCGGTGGCGGGCTGCTGGCTGTCGCACCCACGGCTGGTCACTGACGAAGTGGTCCGGCACTCGCCCGAGGCGACCGCGCCTGTACGACCGGACCGCAGGCGAGACAGTGTCAGACGGTGTCCACCGCTCGGACGGCGGCGAGGATGGGACTCGTCGAGCAGGGGCCCGGCAGATCCCGCTCCACCTGGCGCGATCCATCCAGCGCCGGGCGTTCCCTGAGGCCCGCGGGAGCCGCCCGCAGCAACGAGCAGGAACGCGGAAGCGCACCCCGCTCCCGTCGCACCCTCGACGCCATCGCACCCCGCTCCCGTCGCACCCTCGACGCCGTACCCTCGGCCCCGTCGCGCCCCGGAGCCGCAGCACCCGCAAGAACCCCCGACCCGGACCGGCCCTGGCCGACTCGTCCGGGCGGCCCCCGGGCACCCCGTGTCACCGTCGCACCCATGACCTGCTGCGCCTCTCTCTCCCATCGCCGGGCACCTCGCCGCGGCGCACCTCGTACGCTGCCACCGCCCACTGACAGTTTTCATACGCGGCGCTGAAACCTCTCCCCTCACGCTCGCCGCCGAGCCCGGCTTCGGGAACCCGGGCGCACCTGGAAGGATGGCGCCCATGACGTCTGCTCTCGACGCGATCGCCGCCACGCGCATCATCGTGTCGCTGCCGCGTTCCGGGCCTGCGCCCGACGGCACGACCCGCAGCCCGGACCGGGCCCCGCTCGTGGTCGAGGTGTGCGTGCAGGAGGGCCTCGACGTGGTGGCGGTGCCCGCCGCCGACATCGACGTGCTCGACCTGATGGAGCCCCTCGGCGGGCGCGCGGTCTTCGGCGCGTGGGGGGTGCGCGACCTCCCCGAGCTCGAGGCGGTCATCACCCGCGGCGCGGCGTTCGTGGCGCTCTTCCACCCGACGGCTGAGCAGCTCGCGCTGGCCCGCGAGCGCGACGTGCCAGCGTTCGCGGCCGCCCTCACCCCCACCGAGATCGGGCACGCGGCCGCGCTGGGACCCGACGCCGTCGTGGTGCACCCGGCCGAGGTGTTCGGCAACGTCTACGTGCCCCACGCCCTCGCCGCCGCCGACGTCGTGCCGACGATCGCCGGCTCGGTGAACTCCTACGTGGCGCAGCAGTGGCTCACCCGCGGGGCGCTCGCCGTCACCACCGACGAGTCGTTCGTCGGCGACTCGCTCAGCCCCACCGGCAACCTCGGCTGGCTGCGCGACCGCGCCCGTTCGTTCGCCACCGAGGGCCGCGCCGCCCCGCCGTGGCGCTGGCCCGGCACCGCCTGAGACTCCCGTACGCCGCCGCGTACGCACCGACGCTCATCCGGGGACCGTCGGCGCCCCGCCGAGGGCCAGCACCTGCCCCTGGTCGCGGCAGGCGACTGGTCGTAGTCGACGATCGACCTGAGCCGGTGCGCGACGGATGACCGTCGCCCGTCGTCGAAGCTCAGCGATGGCCTCGCCGACGGCGCGCTCGCTCTCCGGGTCGAGGAATGCGGTGGCCTCGTCCAGGACGACGTCGGCCCCCTTGAGCATGGCCGGGCGATCGAGATCCGCTGCCGCTGGCCCCCGGAGAGGTTCCCTCCCCCCGACGGCACGACGGTGTCCCAACCAGCTGCGAGATCGGGGACGAAGTCTGCGACCCGGGCCCGGCGAGCAGCCTCCAGCACCTCGTCATCCGTGGCCACGGGGCGAGTCGTGCGGATGTTGTCGAGGATCGTGCCGGCGAACAGGTGGTCCTGCTGCACGTACGCGACACGTGTCATGAGCAGCACCGGGTCGAGGTCCCGCAGGTCCACCCCGCCGAGCCGCACGCCACCCGCGACCGGATCATGGAACCGGGCCAGCAGCCCCATGAGCGACTTCCCGCCGCCCGAGGGGCCGACCAGGGCCAGGCTCGTGCCCGCGGGGACCACGAGATCGATCCCGCCCAGGACCTCGGCCCCACCCTCGGCGCAGGCGAACCGCACCCCATGGCACTCGATCGTGGACCCCTGCGGCACCTCCGGGACCGCCGGTTCGGTGAGATCGGGCTCCTTGAGGATCGGGTCGATGCTCCGTACGCCCGCCTCGATCCGGTACTGCGGCCAGGCTGATCATCAGACAGGACCATCGCCCACACCACGCCCGCCCTGCCCGAGGAGGACGCGATCGTCGTCGACCACGGCCACGAGGAGCACGTCCGGCTGACGTGAGGATGGTCCCTGACCCAGCCGAGTCCATCGCGATCGCACCGGGTCGTCTCGGACGAGCCTCGCACCGCGCGCTCGGATCGACGAGACACACGCGGCTCCTCGACACGTGAGCCGCAGTCGTACGGGTCGCCATCCCCTGGGACGGCGACCGACGGTGCGGCTGGGTCGCCCACCTGACCGGGGCCGCGACGGAGGGGTCCGACGCGAGCACCGTCGTCGACCGCCACGCCCCGCGCGGTCCCGCCTCCGACGCGCACCCGGGTCGGTGCGACGGGTGGTGACGTGTCGGTGGTGGGGCCTACAGTGACGGCGTGGCCACCACTGCCGTGACGCGGCTCGAGGACGCGTACGGCCGCACCGCGCGGGACCTGCGGGTCTCGCTCACCGACCGGTGCAGCCTGCGCTGCTCCTACTGCATGCCCGCGGCCGGGATGACGTGGATCCCGACCCCCGACGTGCTGAGCGACGCCGAGGTGGCGCGGCTGCTGGCCGTGGCGGTGACGAGGCTCGGCGTCACCCGGATCCGCCTCACCGGGGGCGAGCCGCTGCTGCGTCCCGGGCTGGAGCGCATCGTGGCGGCGGCCGCGAGCCTGCGCACCGCCACGGGGCGACGCCCCGAGGTGACGCTCACCACCAACGGCGTGGGCCTGGCCCGGCGGGCCGCCGCCCTGCGTGCCGCGGGGCTCGACCG
>JBHAES010000380.1:0-4009 GCA_041855725.1 Actinomycetota bacterium | reverse complement strand
GGCCGCGGCCACCGGGGTGCCGTACGCGTACGAGCCCGAGACCGTCGAGGTCGCCTACGAGCGGCGCCGCCGCGCGTGGCCCGGCGAACCGGACTGGCAGTACGACGCCTGGGTGAGCACCTACACCGCCATCGCCGACGGCGAGCTCGACGTGGTCTCCGGCGACGTCGAGCTGCTCACCGGCGCCCCCGCGACCCCGGTCGGCTAGCCGTCCGACCGGGGACGGCCCGCCACGAGAAGGGTTCCGCAGGCAGTGCGGGCGTCGGTGGTGGTTGTCGGCGTGGCCACACGGTGAGCTCGCCCTGTCGCCGGCTTCGCAGGCACCGCAGCGGGCGGAGGCCAGCCATCGGCCAGCGTTCGGTGGAACCGTTCGATCGAGCCCGACTCGTCGCCGAGCCGAGCGGGTGCGCTCGTGCCCACCCCGGGCTCGGCGCGGCGTTGCGCCACACGTACGAGCGTTGCGCGCCGTCGCGGACAGGACCCGTGGGGCGACAGACTCGAGTCGCCGGCGGCTCGAGCTTGTGTGGTCTGCCGGGCCGGGCCGTCTCCCGGGGCGACAGATTCGAGTCGCGCTCGGCTCGAGTTCGTGTCGTGGGCGCTCACCTGTGACGGGACCGCCCGGATCGGTCGTGATCGCGGCTCTGGAACACCTCGCGGGCCACGAAGGTGGCGTTGAGGGCGCGCGGGAAACCGCAGTAGACGGCAGCGTGGACGAGGGCCTCGGTGATCTCTTCGCGCGTCAGGCCGACGTTGAGCGCAGCGTTGACGTGGACCTTGAGCTGCGCTTCGCAGCCCCCCAGGGCAGTCAGGACACCCAGGGTGACCAGCTGTCGGGTCCAGACCGGGCCTGTCGTAGATGTCACCGAACGCGAACGCAGCGATGTGGTGGCCGAGAGCCGGGCTGATGTCGGCCAGCGAGTCGATGACGGCATCGCCCAGGTCTCCGTCGATGCGCGACAAGACGTCGAGGCCGTGCTGGCGGCGCATGGTGTTCTCGGGAGTGTCGATGTCGTGCTGTGGGGCGGTCATGGGCGCGGTCCTTCGGTGTACGCGGCGATCTTGTGCTCGGTGGCGGCCAGCGAGAGCTGCAGCTGGGCGATCTGGTGGCGCAGGGTGTCGCGGTGCTCCAGGAGCAGGTCGAGCCGTTCTGCGACGGTCTCGGGGCCGGCGTCGACGAGGTGGACGTAGCGCTGCAGCTCTGCGATGGGCATGCCAGATCTGCGCATGCGGGTGAGGAACACCAGCCGGCGCACGGCCGCAGCGTCGTAGCTGCGGCGCCCGGAGGGGTCCCGTGGCACGGTGAGCAGGCCGATGTGCTCGTAGTAGCGCAGCGTGTGCGGGCTCACCTGCAGATGTGCTGCGACCGTGCTGATGCCCCACGCCGTCGCCTGGTCGTCGCGGATCAGGTCGTGGAGCGCCTCGACGTTGACTCCGTCGGGTGGGTCCACCGCGAGCCGTAACGCGTCGGTGAGTGCCTCGTCGTCCATACTGACGACGCTAAGGGTTAGAGCGCGCTCGAGCTCAACCCCGGTTCGATGGACGTCTCAGGTCAGCGCAGCCAGCGACCGGGCTGCCTCGCCCGGCCTGGCGCCGGCCCCGGCCCTTGAGCCGGTCGCCGGGTGCGCCTGGCGCTGGCCCGGCCGCCCGTTCCGCGGACCACCCCTCGCCGCCCTACCCCCGGCGGGGTATCGAAGGCCTTGCCGTCGGGCTGCGGGTCACCAGTCCACGTCACCGGAGAGCACCTGACGCAGCTCGAGCTGGTCGCGGCGCCGGTGCTGGGCGATGACGTGCTGCACGTAGCCGTCGAACTCGTCGGTCCACGTACGCTCCATCGCCGCGCGCAGCCGACGCGCCTCGTCGTCGGTGTCGCGGGGCACCTGCTGGCCGGCGCGGCGGCCGCGCGTCACCGTACGGGTCGGGCGGCGGGCCTGGTCGGCGAGCAGCGCGTCCATGGCGTAGTAGATCGCGGCCTGCGGCCGGGCCCTACGGATCAGGTTCCACGCCTGCACGGGGCCGTGGCCGCGGTCGAGCAGCACCGCGTACGCCGCCGACGGCCCCCGGTTGACGCCCATGTGGCAGTGCACGAGGGAGCGTCCGCCGGCGGCCGTCGCCGTACGGACGGCGGCGACGACCTCGTCGAAGAGCCCGGCGGGGATGTGGTGCCCTTCGGCGTCGTCGGTGCCGACGCGCAGGTAGCGCACGCCGGTGCCGTGCCACAGGTCGGCGTCGTCGTCCTCGATGCGTAGGTCGACGACGAGCGTCACCCCTTGCCGGACGGCTTCGTCGGCGAGCCGGCGGGCCCGGCCGGGCAGCAGCCCGAAGTCGCCGCCGGTGGCGAGGTCGTCACGCACCCAGTCCCAGCCGGGACGCTCGCCGTCCACCGTCGCCTGCCGCGCGGCACCGCGCCGCCTCGCCTCCCCCACCGGTCGCTCCTTGTCCCCCGTACGCCCCCGGCGCCCGCCGAGGGGCTGGCACGTAGCCTGCCAGATCCGCACGCGGATCGGCCGACCGCGCCGGTCCCTGCGGCGCGTCGGCGGGCTATGTCGGGGGACCGGCCGGCACCGCCGCCGTACGCGACCTGCGCCAGCCCCGTACGGAGTGCGTCCGGAGCGCGGCTCAGGCCGAGACGACCGGCTGCCCTTCGGAAGGCTGCACGACGACGAAGCCGGGGCCGTGGAAGGCGAGCTGGAACGCCTCGCCGGAGCCGCGGCCGATGAGCGAGCCGAGCTTGAAGCTGCTCTTGAGCTGCGGCTGCAGGTTCGCCGACCAGCAGACGGCGGCCTGGGGGTCGACGAAGGTCGGCTGGGTGGAGCAGTCGAGCACGAGCGGCGCGCCGTCGGACGAGATCGCGGCGACCCCCTGGCCCTGGAGCAGCAGGTTGAACAGGCCGCCGGCGAAGGCGCCCGCGTTGCCCATGGAGCGGATGTCGTAGGAGAGGGAGCCGTCGAAGGCGAGCAGGGAGCGGGTGTTGACGGTGATGGCGTCGCCCTCCAGCTCCAGCAGGAACACGTGCTGGGCGGCGCGCGCGAAGAACACCTCGCCCTGGCCGCTGACCCGCATGAGGTTGCCGCCCTCGCCGGTCACCGCCTTCTTGAGCATGCCGCTGAGGTTCTTGGAGCCCTGGTAGGCGAACTCGATGGTGCCCTGGTAGGCGACCATCGCGCCCTGCGCCGCGATCACCTCGGGCCCGAACGCGACCCGCACCATCCGCTCGGACTGGAGCGTCCAGCGCTGGTTCGTCTCGCGCTCGCGGTGCGCCTGGTCGAAGATGGGGCTGCGCATGGGAGGGCACTCCTTCGGGTGTCGGGGTGACGGTGCGAGGCGACCGCCGAGGGAAGCCTACGGGGCCGAAGGGGCCACGAGGGCCGGGGGAGTCCTCACGAACGGTGCGCCGGCCACGGCGCTGCTGGCGTACGGGAGCCCAGGCGACGAGCGCCGCACAGCCTGCCGCGGCGCGCGCGGGGAGTCTGCATCTGGGAGTCGATCTCGGCTCCAGGATGCGTCGGAGCCGCGCGCGTGCGGCGCATGACCGCGGCGCACGAGCTCGGTCTGTGGTGCCGCTGGCTCACGCGCAGGAGCGCACCCCGGAGGCTGGTCGGCGCCGCGCGTGCGGGGCGGCCGCAGCGGCAGGTCGTTCGGGGTGGGTTGGTACGTGGGTTCGCCGCCGCGCGTGCGGCGCGGCCGCGTGGGCTCACCACCAGAGACCTGGGCGCGCGGAGAGCAGCAGGTAGGACCCGTGGGCACGGGCGGGCGCCGCGGGGGCGGACCCAGCGCTCCAGGGACGGGCGATGGGGCCCGCGTCGGCTCTGCGGAGGAGCGGCCGCCGCTGCTGCCAGCAGGGAGTGCCTGCCACGGTCGTACGCGGCAGGGCCGGTGCGGCTCGGCGACCATGCGGCGCTGCGAGCGCGTGAGTGGGACTCCGGCTAACCCCTCCCCGTCGACGGTGGATGCGACGCTGTCGGCGCGCGGGTGGGACAGTGGTGCCATGGACGTGCTCGACTGGCTGCTC
>JBHAES010000379.1:0-7012 GCA_041855725.1 Actinomycetota bacterium | reverse complement strand
GGTGGGAGCGACTGCGAGGCGCACCCGGCCGCACCGCTGCGCCGCCGGCCCGTGCGAGAGGTCAGCGCGCCGACCACGGAACCGGCACGGTGACCGGGTAGCGGCGGTCGAGCTGGAAGGTGGAGCAGACGACCAGGGTGTCGTCGTCGATCGTCAGCCATCCCCTGTCGGCGACGTACTCGGGAGAGTGCCAGAAGCGTTCGTGGTCCGCCCGCCACTGAGCGACGTCGCCGTGACCCTCGCCCTCGGCGACGGCGTGCTCGAGGGTCACGTCACCGAGCCGCATGACCTGGACGTCGGTCGTACGCACCACGCACACCACGGTGCCGTGAGAGTCGACGACGGCCTCCAGCGTCCCCAGGTCGTCGGCGGGGTCCGCGTCCGGTCCGAGCTCGGCGAGCAGGCACGTCGTCCTCGTCTTCTCGCCCGAGACGATCGCGGTGACGAGCGCGTCACGCAGCGGCCCCGGATAGGCGTACTCGCCGCGCCGGACCTGATCCAGCGGAGGGTACGCATCGTCGGCCATGGGTGCTCAGGGTAGCGGGTGGGTTCGACGGTCTGGTCGAGTCGTCTGGTGCCTCCATGGGCGCACGTACAGGTTCGGCTGCGTCCGGAAGACCCTCGCTACGCGCCCTCGCGGACGTGGGGAGGGGACGTCGGGGGCGGCGGCGGACAGGACTGTCGGTGCCACCGCCTAGGCTTGGCCCATGAGCGCAGGCGACATCGGGAGCATCGTCATCGCAGTGGTGGCGGTCGTGGTGGCGCTGGTGCTCGCCCGGCTGGGGTCGCGGTGGTGGCGCGACCAGATGTGGTCGGGCATCACCCCTGGTCAGATGCCGCTACCTGGTAGCGACGCCGCCGCCGAGCCGGTGCCGGGCCCGAGCCGGGAGTACGAAGGCGAGGTGGCGGTGCAGTTCACGCCGCCCGCCGGGGTGCGACCAGGCATGTGCGGCACGATCGTCGACGGGTCGGCCGACCTGCGCGACGTGACGGCCACGATCGTCGACCTGGCCGTCCGCGGGTTCCTTCGCATCGAGGTGGTCGGCGGTCCTGAGCAGGTCGACGAGCGGGGCAAGCCACGGCGCGACTGGGTGCTGCACCAGACGGTGCCACCGCCCGACACGCCGCTGGAGCCGATGGAGACCCACCTGCTGGCCAACCTGTTCGCCACCGGTCCCGAGCAGCGCATGTCGCAGCTGTCCCCCACCTTCGCCGCCGCGATGCACCAGGTGCGCGACGACATGTCCGCCGAGACGGTGCGGCGCGGGTGGTACGAGCAGGACCCCCGCTACGAGGGCAAGGGTCCCTGGTCGATGCTCGTGCTGTGGGTCGGGATCCTCGGCGGCGGCTTCGTCGCGCTGCAGCGCACCCCGGTGGCGGTGGTGTCAGGGCTGGCGGTCCTGGCGTCCATGCTGTGGGCGCGTGGCAGGGTGGCCAAGCGGGTGCCGCGTACGGCCGACGGCACCGCCGTGCGCATCCAGACCCTGGGGTTCAAGAAGTACCTGGAGACCGCTGAGGCCGACCAGATCCGGTTCGAGGAGGCCGCCGACATCTTCAGCCGCTACCTGCCCTACGCCATCGCGTTCGGGGTGGCGGAGCACTGGGCGACGGTGTTCGGTGAGGTCGCGCAGCGCGCCCAGGCCGAGGGGTACGTGGGCGACGGGTTCGAGTTCGACTGGCTCGACGCCTGGTTCCTCACCGCCATGATGGACTCCGCCTTCGACCTCGCCGTGCTCGGCGACGCGTTCGGGGCCGGTGACTTCTCGTTCGTCGAGGGCATCGGGGAGCTGGCCGAGGGCCTGGGCGAGGTGTCCGGCGACCTCGTCGGGGGCATCGGTGACGCGGTCTCCGGCATCGCCGACAGCCTGCCCGACTTCGACTTCGACATCGACTTCTGAGGTCCCGGCCGGCGCCGTCATGGCGCCGGTCGAGGCCCGGCCCACGCGTGCCCGGCCAGGCGCCGGTCCGCGCATCGCCATGCGTTGGGTGGCTCCCGGGCGACCGAGCCCAAGGACCGGGGCCGCGATCGACCTCGCCCGCCCTGACACCCCCTGACGAGCGTTCACCCTTGTCAGAAGCAGTTTCAAAGATTGGAGCCGAGATCGACTCCAATCCTCACCGAGGAGTATTCCCCCTTGTCAAACAGGATTTTGAGGATGGGAGCCGAGATCGGCTCCCATCCTCACTCGTTGATCGTTCAAGGGATCGGTCAGGCGGAGCGGAGGGCGTCGGCGGCGTCGGGGCCGGTCCAGGCGAGGGCGTCGAGCACCGAGAGCCTGGGCACGAAGGGGCGGCCGCCCTGGTCGTAGGGACGCGGGGTGTAGGCGTGGTAGACCACCTCGATGCCGCGGGCGACGAAGAGGGTCTCGTCGAGGTAGCTGCGGCCCGACGGGCCCGAGACGTACGTGGTGCCACCCACCTGGGCGACCAGCGACGCCAGCAGCCCGCTCGCCGACCCCGTGTGGTCGAGGGTCGACGCCCGCACCAGCCGAGTCGGGTACCCGAGCCGCCCCACCACCCGTTCCAGCAGGTCGACGCACAGGTCGGCGAGCAGGGTGTGCGGCGCCTCGTACACCGGCTCGAGCAGCCCCCGGACCCAGCCGACGTACGGGGCCCGCCCGTACAACGACGTGATCGTGCGCAGGTGCTCGGTGCGCCAGTCCTTGGCCTCGTTGAGCTCCACCTGGTCGGTGGGCTGGCCGAGGCGGCCCTTCGTGAGCACCGGCACCGTGAGCCACTGCGGGCCGTCGCGGCCGAGCAGGTGCACCCGATTCGCGTACGAGCCCTTCGAGTAGGGCACCGTGTCGAGCAGCACGAACGTGCCCACCCCGGCGAGCTTGTCGAAGAAACCCGTCCACGGCGCGAAGTTCGGCTGGTGGATCGACACGACCGACCCTGCCCCCCGGGCCTCCGGGCGCTCCGCGACCCCGGTGGCCTCCCCGCCAGCGGCCCCCTGACCGACGACCGGGCCGGCGAGGGCCGGACCCTGCCGACCACCCGGTGCGGGAGCGGCGGCCCCAGCCGGGGGCACGGCGGTGGCATCAGGCACGATCGGCCCCCTCACAGCGTGATGCGGATCAGCTCGAACGCCTCGGCCCAGGGCGCCTTGACCTGCAGCCCGCGTACGGACGCGATGGAGAACACGTAGTCGCGGGTGAAGTAGGGCCGGGACAGCTCGAGCTGGGAGCCGTAGCGGGTGAGGGCTGCCCACTTCGCGTCGAGGTGGCGCTCCTCGAGGGTGACGAACGCCGACGCCGAGAACGTGATGTGGTTCCACGGCAGCTCGTAGCCGAGCAGGGTGAGGTGCTTGTAGGCGCGCAGACCCTCGTGGTAGACGACCTGGTGGTCCTGGTGGAGGTCGGCGCCCGACGGCACCACCACCCAGTCGGGCTGGATCTCGCGGCCGAGCCGGACGAGGATCTCGAGCACCTCCTGCCGGTGGTAGCCGAGCTCGCGGACGGGGAAGTCGAAGATGTGGCGGCGGGGCTCGGGGATGCCGAGCACGTCGAGCGCGGCCCGGCACTCGTCGGCCAGCCGGCCCGCCTGCGAACCCTCCGGCAGCGACGCCTCCGCCGTGGAGAACGCCGCCACGTACACCTCGCGGCCCTCCTCGACCCACCGCGCCATCGAGCCGCCGCAGCCGAGCTCGGCGTCGTCGGTGTGGGGGGCCAGCACCAGGATCCGGCGCGGGTCGATCATGAGCTGCTCCTTCCGCCGCGCGCCACCGGGGCGCCGCGGCTGTCGAGGCCGGACGAGAGGGCGTACGGACCGCAGCCCACGTACGAGCACCAGCGGCGTACGGTGGCGGCGTACGGAGCCAGCCGGGCGCTCCACCGACCACCGGTCGGCCCGGGGGCGGCGGAGGGAGCTGTGCCGCGCCGGGCACCGATGCACCCGTCGTGACCGGCGGGGTTCGTACGGGCCCGACACGGCAGGAGCCCAGACGGCAGGAGCCGACGCCGGCTCCCGTCGTCGCCGGGCACCCGGCCGACCGGCACCACCGCCGCAGCCCCGCCCGCCCGACGACTCGCCCCCGAGGGTGGGAGCCGAGCCCGACCCCGGTCCTGGGCGGTCATGCGAGCCGCCGGTAGAGCCGTTCCAGCTTGGCCAGCTCGACGCCCCAGTTGAGGCGCTCGGCGACGGCGCGGCGGCCGTTCTCGCCGTGCTCGCGGGCGAGGTCGGGGTCGTCGAGGTACCGGAGCAGGGCGGTGGCGACCGCGTCGACGTCGAACGGGTCGACGGCGACGCCGCACCCGGTGCCGCGGACGATGTCGACCCACAGCGGGAAGTCGGAGCAGATCACCGGCAACCCGCAGGCCATGTACTCGAACATCTTGGTGGAGTAGGCGTCGACGTAGTTGGTGATCGGGTGGTCGAGCACGAGGCCGACGGTCGCGTCGCGCAGCTCGGCCACCACGGTCGCCCGGTCGACGACGCCCGGGTAGCGGACGTGCGCCCAGCCCGGGTGCGCACGGGCCTCGTCCTCGCACTGCTTGAACCGGCCGGCGAGCACGCCGGTCACGCCGTCGGGCAGCCGGGTGAACGCCTCCAGCATCTCGAACAGGCCCTGCTGGCGTGACAGCCCGCCCACGTACACGAACGCGTTGCCGCGCTCGGCGAACGGCCGCTCGTTCACGCGGGCGGCCAGCTCGGCCTCGGGGAAGTTCTGCACCACGACCGTCTTGCGGGCCGGGAACTTCTCGGCGATGGACGGGGTCGCGGTGACGATGCCGTCGAGGAACCGCCCGGCCAACCCCTCGAAGCAGCGGGCGGCCCACGCCAGCGGCGCCTTCGCCGCCGGATGGATCCAGAACTTGTTCATGATCTGCTTCGGCACGTCCTCGTGCACGTCGTAGACCACCTTCTTGCCCCGCGCCCGCAGCACGAGCCCCACCGGGATCAGCTCGGGGTCGTGGAAGTGGTACACGTCGGCGTCCTCGGCCAGCGCCCGGCGCAGCATCCGCAGCTGGTGCACGGTCATGCGCTCCAACCTGTTGCGAGGGGTGCCGATGCCGAGCACCCGCACCCCTGCGTAGTCGAGGTCGTCGGGCACCGACGAGATGAGCGCCACGTCGTGGCCCGCCGCTGCGAGCCCGCCGCACTCCTTGTGCGTCACGCGCGTGTCGCCGATGTCGTGCACCGTGCTGAGCTGCCGTACCCTCACCGTCTGCACCCTACTGGGCGACGACCTCGTACACCCATCCCCCGGGCACCTGCGCCAGCTCCCGGACGCACGGGCCTGGTACCGGGTCGGGGGCGACCACGTAGTCGACCCACGCCGCCGCGAACCGGCTGCACGGGTCGAAGGTGACCTGCACCTGGTCGGGGTACGGGTTCGACACCACCGGCTCCCCCGGCGCCGCGACCCACCGCACCATGCCGAGCCGGTTCGCCTGCTCGGCGTAGCGGCCCTCCGGGTCGATGCGGCGCCACATCTCGGCGCTCGGGTGCGTCTGCATCCCGTTGTAGGCGCGGACCCCGTTGTGGAGCAGCGCCGCCGGTTCCACGTACGTGCCGAGCGCCACCCACGTGCCGGGACGGGCCGCGTCCACCGCGGCGACCGTACGACCCAGCTCGCTGCGGGTCCGCAGGTCGAGCACGCCCCGGTAGACCGGGTGCACCGCGACCGTCGACATGCCGCTGACCAGCGCGAACGCCAGGCATCCGGCGACCAGCCGGCGGGTGCCGAGCAGCCACAGGGCGGCCAGGTAGCCGGCCAGCCCCGCCAGCGCCAGCGGCCAGGCCGCCACCGGGCGCGTCTGCCAGCCGGCCACGTACGCACCCGCCGCCAGCGTCGCCGCCGTGCCGAGCGCCGCCCCCGCCGGCCCCCAGCCGCGGGGCACCGCCGCCGTACGACGGGCGAGCAGCACCACCGCCACCGGCGCGAGGGCGAGCCAGAACATGCGCTGCCGGGTGACGGGTACGGTGCCGAACCCGATGAGCCGGCCGAGGAGGTCGAGCCCGGGCACCAGGGTGAGCAGGGCCACGACCGCCGCCACCGCCACCGTGGCCGCAGCGAGCGGGTCGACCCGACGGCCGGCACGCCGGTCGGCGACGAGCAGCCCCGCGAGCGGCACCAGCAGCCACGCGCCCACCAGGTAGGCCGTCGACGCCTCGGACTGGTTGAGGTCGCCCGGCAGGTAGGGCCCGCCGGTGAGCAGCGCCACGTTCCACGGCGCCCCCGCCAGCGACGCCAGCGACGCCGGGTCGGCGCCCGACCCGGTGGCGACCACCCGTCGGCCCGGGTAGGCGGTGCCGAGCATGCCGACGAACGTCTGCCGGTGCTGCCACACCCACAGGCCGAGGACGGTCAGCGCCGCCACCCCGCCCAGCAGCAGCGGCACGAGGGCGCGCAGCGTGCGACCCCAGCCGTCGGCACGGACGGCACCCCACACCATCCCGGCCGTCACCGCCGCCACGAGCCAGGCCGTCGCGACGAGGAACGGCGGGTACAGGCTGAGCACGGCCGCAGCCGCCACGTACGACGCCGCCGCGGCCCACACCCACCGCTCCCAGGCCCGGGAGGTGCGCAGGCACCACCACGCCGCCGTGAGCGCGACGAACCCGGCCGCGACCGGCAGCACCGTGATCGGCTGGTACCACCACTGCACGTACGGCTGGTAGAGGGTCGCCGCCGCCAGCAGCGGCGCTGGCCACGGGGAACGGGGCAGCAGGGTCCGTACGAACCAGAACACCCCCGCCGCCGCCAGCAGCCCCGGCAGCCACCACCGCCATGCCACCCCCTGGTCGACCGGCAGCACCAGCAGCGGCAGCAGGTGCGGGCGGAACGCCATCGTCCAGTGGCGGGCGGGCACGTCGAAGAGCACGGTCGCGTCCCAGCCGCCGGGGAAGGTCTGGTTCACCGCCGGGAACCCCTGCCGGTACTGCGACAGCACCCACTCCATCTGCACGAACCACTCGTCGCTGCGGACCTGCCGGGGATGGAAGAGCAGCAGCGCCGGGTCGTCGACCTGCCCGCTGCCGCCGTGCAGCCACCGCAGCAGCATGCCCG
>JBHAES010000378.1:0-3183 GCA_041855725.1 Actinomycetota bacterium | reverse complement strand
GGTGACGCCCTTGTTGAGGTAGTCGCTCTCGCCGGGCACACCCATGCGGCGCCAGCGGGCGCCGGTGGCGACCACGACCGTACGGGCCCGCATCGTGGCGCCCGAGTCGAGCTCGACGCTCACCAGGCCGCCCTCCTCGGCCGCGGGCCGCAGCCCGGTGGCGCGCTGCAGGTCGGTGACCTCCACCCCGTACTCGGCGACGTGACGCCCCAGGTCGGCCGCCAGCCGGGGGCCCTCGGTACGGGGCACCGAGATGAGGTTCTCGATCGCCATGGTGTCGAGCACCTGGCCGCCGAACCGCTCGGCGACGATGCCGGTCCGGATGCCCTTGCGCGCCGCGTACACCGCCGCCGCCGCACCGGCGGGGCCGCCGCCGACGACGAGCACGTCGTAGGGGTCGAGCGCGGTGATGCGCTCGGCCTCGCGGGCACCGGCGCCCGAGTCGAGCCGGCCGACGATCTCGGCCAGGTTCATGCGGCCCTGGCCGAACAGGTGGCCGTCCTTGAACACGGTGGGCACGGCGAGCACCTGGCGCTCCTGGATCTCGTCCTGGAACAGGGCGCCGTCGATCGCGGTGTGGTGGATGTTGGGGTTGATGATGCTCATCAGGTTCAGCGCCTGCACCACGTCGGGGCAGTTCTGGCAGCTGAGCGACATGTAGGTCTCGAAGTGGTGCTCGCCCTCGAGGGCCCGCACCTGCTCGATGACCTGGGCCGCCTCCTTGCTCGGGTGGCCGCCCACCTGCAGCAGCGCCAGCACGAGGGAGTTGAACTCGTGGCCCATCGGCAGCGCCGCGAACCGGACGCTGATGTCGGTGCCCGGCCGGGCGATCGCGAAGGACGGCACGCGCGCGGCGGTGTCGGGGTCGTCGGTCACGCGGACCCGGTCGCTCAGCGTGGCCAGGTCGTCGAGCAGCTCGCGGATCTCGGCCGACTTCGGGCCGTCGTCGAGGCGGGCGCGCAGCTCCACGTCCTCCCTCAGGTTGTCGGACAGCAGGCTGGTGAGCTGGGCCTTGAGGGTGGCGTCGAGCACGGTGGGTTCCTTTGCGCGGGTGGGGCGGTGGTGGGGCGCGCCGGGCGGTGGCGCGGTGGCGTACGGGTCCGTACGCGGTCCGGGCCGGCGGCGGGGATGGGGACCCCCGCCGCCGGACCGTGCGAGCCTGCCGTCAGGAGGGAGCAGGCTCAGATCTTGCCGACGAGGTCGAGCGAAGGGCTGAGGGTCTGGGCGCCCTCCTCCCACTTCGCGGGGCAGACCTCGCCCGGGTGGGCGGCGACGTACTGGGCGGCCTTGATCTTGCGGAGCAGCTCGGCGGCGTTGCGGCCGATGCCCTCGGCGGTCTGCTCGACGAACTGGATGACACCCTCGGGGTCGACGAGGAACGTGGCCCGGTCGGCCAGCCCCTCGCCCTCGCGCATCACGCCGAAGTTGGTGGTGATCTGGCCCGACGGGTCGCCCACCATGTAGTAGCGGATCTTGCCGATGGTCTCGGAGTCGGCGTGCCAGGCCTTGTGCACGAAGTGGGTGTCGGTCGACACCGAGAACACCTCGACGCCCAGCTGCTGCAGCTCGTCGTAGTGGTCGGCCATGTCACCCAGCTCGGTGGGGCACACGAAGGTGAAGTCGGCCGGGTAGAAGAAGACCACCGACCACCGGCCCTTGAGGTCGGCCTCGGTGACGTCGACGAACTCGCCGTTGCGGAAGGCCGTGGCCTTGAAGGGCAGGATCTCGGTGTTGATGATTCCCATGCTGTGCACCTCGCAGTCGTTGGTGGGTCGGTGTGCCGTGCGATAGTCAGCCTATATCATCCGAGCCGTCGATCCGACCAGTTCCAGGCGATCTGTGATCGAAAGATGGGATCTTGGCGATAGATGAGGGCTATCGTCGCCGTCAGGGCCCTGTCGTCGGGACCGGCCGCGCCGGCCGATGGTCGACCGGACAAACGAGAACTGTCCGAGCCCGCTGATAGCACTGGGGCATGCGCAGGAACCGATGGGTCAGCGGGCGAGCACCTCCGGGCCGTCGCAGCGTCTGCGAGGGCGGCGATCACCTGCTGCCGGTGGCAGCGGGTGCGGGTCGTGCTCGCAGCAGAGGGGCCCCACCACGCCGTCGCGCAGCAACCGTGCCACCTGGTCGAGGGTCGCGAGGGCCTCGTCGGCGCCGAGCACCTGGTCGTACGCGGCCCGCGCCGCCGCCGACCCGGCCCGGTAGGCCGCACGGCTCGACCTGGGGCTGCCCAGCGCGCGCAGGTTCCGGGGTCGGTGCCCCTGCGACCGGGCGCTGCGGCCAGCGCGGTCGTCGACCGGCCGGGCTCGCGCGAGCGGAGGTCCGGCACACGTCGACCAGCACCATGACGTGATGCGCCCGCGCACCTGCACGACCTCGTCGGCACCCGCCTCTGGCAGCCGACGCCCACGGCGGCCCGCGAGGTGCCGTCGTACGCCACGGGCACCGCACCCGTCTCGCCGGGGCTCACCCGCCGGTGCGGGTCAGCCAGCCCTGGGCCACCAGGTCGCGGAACCTCGGCAGCACGTCGGCGGCCATCGCGGTGGGGTCGGCGTCGAGCAGGTGGGCGACGGCCCCCACGACGGCCTGCAGCGGCAGGTCGCCGTCGCAGGCGCCCAGCACCGCGGCCAGGGCGGTGTCGACCGCCACGGCGCGACCGAGCCCGGTGCGACGGCGCAGCACGAGGTGGGTCGGGTCGGCGGCGCCGGGGGCTCCCACCGTCTCCTCGTCGGTCCCCGGGGCGAGCACCCAGCGCGCGGCCAGCAGGTCGGCGACCGGCAGCCGGGCGGCCTCGACGGCGTCGAGCTGCTCGGCGATCCCGCGGGCCGGCTGCGGCACGTGGTGCGGCCACTGCTCGCACACCACCGACGGGTGGTCACGGCCGGCTCGGCGCAGGGTCACCCAGCCCATGCCGACCGCCTCGGCGCCGAACCGGTCGAGGTAGTCGAGCCACGCCGCGTACGCGGGCAGGTAGGCGTCGGTGCCGGCGAGGCCCGCGTCGGCGAGCCAGATCTCGACGTACTCGTAGAGGTCGAGCACCTCGCGCTGCAGCACCAGCGCGTCGCAGCCGGTGGGCTCGACCCAGCCGGCCAGCCGCTCGGTCCACGGCTCGCCGGCCACGTGGAGCCAGTTGCCGAGCACGGTGAGGGTGCCGCCCGGGGCCAGGTGCCGGGCGCCGCC
>JBHAES010000377.1:0-5525 GCA_041855725.1 Actinomycetota bacterium | reverse complement strand
GAGTCTCGTCGTTGTCTTGAGGTGGAGGGGTGCGCCTGCTACCATCGACTCATAACTCACCCGGTCCCTCGTGGGCCGGGTCTTTTCGTTCGGGGATCGTCGCGATCACGCTTCGCGGGTGCGGTCGGGTGGGCGAACCTCTCTCGGCCGACGGCAGGCAGCTCCGCTGGTCGCCCGTCTCAGCCGGCCGCCTTGCGGACGAGGGCTCGCAGCCGCTCCTCCACCTCGCCGTCGACGGACACGACCGCGTACGAGGTGGCCCACATGGGGCCGTCGTCGAGGCGGGCGTCCTCCTGGAACCCGATGGTGGGGTAGCGGGTGCCGAACTTCGCCATGGGCTGCACGAAGGTGACCACCTTGCCGTCGCGGGCGTAGGACGGGAACCCGTACCAGGTCTTCGGGTCGAGCTGGGGCGCCTCCTCGACGACGATGGCGTGGTAGCGCTCGGCGACCTCACGGTCGAGACCGGTCAGGCCGGCGATCGCGTCGAGGCAGGCCTGCAGCTCGACGGCCTTCTTCTGGGCCCCCTTCGCAGCCTTCGCCTCGGCGCGCAGCTCGGCGGCGCGTTGCTTCATCGCCGCGCGCTCCTCGGCGCTGAACTCCCCGCTCTTCCTCGCCATTGGCGGCCTCCTCCTGATCGCTGCACGGTGCGCGTGAACGGCCAGGCTAGCCGAGCCACGCCTGCGCCCCCACCGGCGTACGCGCCCCCCAGCCCGCCCGTCCCAGCCGCCCGCCTCCCCTGGGCCGTCCGACGCCCGGACGGCCGTGGGCGCGGCTGGGAGGTTGACCGCGCAGTGCCTACCATGGAGCCCATGGCCACCTTGAATGTCGCGCCCGGCTTCGCGCCGAGTCCCATGGGGGTCGGTGACATCGTCTCCGGCTCGTTCAAGATCCTCTTCCGCAAGAAGGGGACCTTCCTCGGGTTCACCCTGCTGCCGACCCTGTGGCTCCTCGGCTCCCTCGTCCTGGGCACCATCGTGACCCTGGGCGTGGGCGGGACGAGCCTCATGGCGGTGTTCCAGTCGATGTCGCAGGGCCGCGACCCCAGCGCCGCCATCGCCGGCCTCGTCGGCGCCTACACGTTGTTCTTCTTCTTCTACACCGTGGGCATCGTCGGCTACCAGCTGCTGGTGGTGGCCTCTCAGGCCCGCATGGCCGTGGCCGCCCGTGACGTGCTCGAGGGCCGCGACACCTCGATGGCCTCGGTGCGCGCCGCGACCCCTGGCCTCTTGGGCCGGGCGTTCCTGCTGCTGCTGTGCTTCATGGTGCTCGGCATCGTGGTGAGCATCGTCTTCTTCCTGGTGATGTCGATCGTCCTCGGTGGTCTGCTGGCCCTCGGCTCCGGCGGCAGCGACTCGGCCGGCGCCACGGCGGTCATCTCCGTGATCGCGATGATGGTCATCTACGGCCTCGTCATCGTCGGGGCGGTCATCCTCGCCGTCAAGCTCATCTACGTGCTGCCGCTCATGGGCCTGGAGAACCGCGGCCCCGTCGAGGCGATCCAGGAGTCGTGGCGGCTCTCGAAGGGCCGCTTCTGGGGCACGCTGGGCTACTACCTCGTCGCCATGCTCGTGGTCTACGTCATCCAGACGGCAGCGTCGGTCATCGGCTACATCATCACGATGATCTTCACCTCGATCGGCATGGGGACCGCAGGCAGCGCCACCAGCCCCGAGCAGATGATGACGCTCATGGCGTGGATGATTGCCGGCTTCGGCATCATGTTCCTGCTCGTGATCGCGGTCGGCCTCTTCACGGTGCCGTTCATGGCCATCTACACCGCCTTGATGTTCCTCGACCAGCGGGCCCGCAACGCTGGCGCCGGCTTCGACGCCTACGGGCCCGGCGGCTACGGCGCCCAGCCCGCGTACGGCCAGGCCCCGTACGGGCAGTCGTCCTACGGGCAGTCGTCGTACGGGCAGGGGGCGACTCCCTACGGCCAGAGCCAGCCCGGCCCGACGTCGGCCCAGTCGGCCCTCTACGCCTCCGGCCCCGGCTCGCAGCCGAGCTCGTCGGCTCCCACCTTCGACCAGCCCGGCTACGGACAGACCGGCTACGGACAGACCGGCTACGGCCCGGAGCCATCCGGGCCCGGACCGTCTACCGCCAGCCAGCCGGGGTACGGGCAGTCGACGTACGGCCAGCCCGGCTACGGCCAGTCTGACGACGGGCAGTCCGGCTACGGCCAGGGTGGCAACCCCCAGAGCGGCTCCCCCCAGTGGTGAGCCGAGGTTGACAGCCCACGACGGCGGCGGGTGATCCTGCCGCCGTCGCGAGCGTCCGGGTCCCAGCCCGGGCGGCTGCGTCTCTGGCGCCGGTGGGGCTGCGGAGGGCTGCCGTGCGTGAGGTCTGGGCGGCCACGGTGATGTGGCCTGGCGACATCGGCCCGGCCGCGTGGGCGTCGGGCACGGGCCTGCTGAGCCGCGGCCCAGCCTCGTCGATGCACGCTCGGCCGGTGGACGCCGGCTCAGCCGTGAGGACGTCGGACCCGGCCTCGTGGCTGTCGGCCACAGGGCTCGCGGCACCTCCCGCACCCCGCCACCTCTCGAGTCGAGCTGTCACTTCTCGAGTCGGGCCCGACTCGCAGGGTGGCAGCTGGGCTCGAAGGGGGACAGCTCAGCCCGCTCGACCGGGGCCGCCCAGGCTCGTCGGCTCGCGTCGTCTCGGCGGGCGGCCCGGCTCGGCCGGAGCCGGCTCGGGCCGAGTCGCAGGGCTCCGGGGGCGGGCGCCGCGCCGGCCCGGCTTGACTCCACCCCACGGCGTAGTACCTTGCTCCGCATGAGTCCGGAGACCCTTGCCCGGTGGCAATTCGGCATCACCACCGTCTACCACTACTTCTTCGTGCCGGTGACCATCGGTCTGTCGATGCTGGTCGCGATCCTGCAGACCCTGTGGGTGCGCACGGGCATGGAGGAGTACCTCCGGCTCACCCGGTTCTACGGCAAGCTCTTCCTCATCAACTTCGCCATGGGCGTGGCGACCGGCATCGTGCAGGAGTTCCAGTTCGGCATGAACTGGTCGGAGTACAGCCGGTTCGTGGGCGACATCTTCGGCGCCCCGCTGGCGCTCGAGGCGCTGGTCGCGTTCTTCTGCGAGTCCACCTTCCTCGGCCTGTGGATCTTCGGCTGGGACCGGCTGTCGCGGCCGCTGCACCTCATGGCGATCTGGCTCGCCGCCATCGGCACCATCGTGTCGTCGCTGTTCATCATCGCCGCCAACTCGTGGATGCAGAACCCCGTGGGCGCGGTCTACCGCAACGGTCGGGCCGAGCTGTCGGACTTCGGCGCCCTGCTCACCAACCCCGTCTTCCTCACCCAGTGGCCCCACACCGTCGCCGCCGCGTTCATGGTGGCCGGCGGGTTCGTGGCGGCGGTCGCCGGCTGGCACCTCGTCCGGATCGGCCGGGTGCCCGAGGGTGACGCGGCTGCGGCGTCCGAGGCCGACTCGTTCCGCTACGGCGTCCGGTTCGGCGCCGTGGTGCTCATCCTCTCCGGCCTGCTCGTGATGGTCTCGGGCGACCTCCTCGGCAAGACGATGACCAAGGTGCAGCCCATGAAGATGGCCGCCGCCGAGGGGCTCTACGAGACCACCACCAACGCCCCCTTCTCCGTGCTGTCGATCGGCAACCTCGAGGGCACCGAGGCGGTCCGCATCATCTCCGTGCCCGGGCTGCTGTCGTTGCTCGCCGGCGAGGAGACCGTCAAGGGCGTCAACGACCTGCGCGAGGAGTACGCCAGCGACGGCTTCGAGCACAGCGACGGCAGCAAGAACCTGCTCCAGCTCCAGTTCACCGAGCGGCTCAAGGAGATGGGCGTCGACCCGGTGCCGTACGTGCCCGTGTCGTACTGGAGCTTCCGGCTCATGATCGGCCTCGGCATGGCGGCCATGGGCATCGGGGCGCTCATGCTGTGGCTGACCCGCGGCGACCGGACGCCGAAGCCGTCGATCCTGTGGACCGGGGCCATGGTGGTGCTGCCGTTCCTGCCCCTGTTCGCCAACTCGTTCGGCTGGGTCTTCACCGAGATGGGTCGCCAGCCCTGGCTCGTCGCCGGCGTGATGCCCACCGCCATGGGTGTCTCGCCCACCGTCAGCCCCGCCGAGGTCATCTTCTCGATGGCCGTCTACACGCTGCTCTACCTCGGGCTGGCCGTCATCGAGATCGGCCTCATGCTCAAGTACATCCGGATGGGTCTGCCCGCGGCCGCCCCACCCCAGGTCATCGAGGACGAGGACGCCCCCTTGTCGTTCGCCTACTGAGGAAGGGAGAGCCATGACCCCGCTCGACTACGTCGTGGAGCCCAGCCTGCTGCAGGTGGTGTGGCTCGTCTTGGTCGCCGTGCTGTGGATCGGCTACTTCTTCCTGGAGGGCTTCGACTACGGCGTCGGCATGCTGCTCGGCTTCTTCACCAGCGACGAGAAGGAGCGCCGGGTGCTCGTCAACACCATCGGCCCGGTGTGGGACGGCAACGAGGTGTGGCTGCTCACCGCCGGCGGCGCCATGTTCGCCGCGTTCAGCGGCTGGTACGCCACCTTGTTCTCGGCCCTCTACCTGCCGCTGCTGCTGGTGGTGCTCGGGCTCATCCTGCGCGGCGTCGCGTTCGAGTACCGCGGCAAGCGGCCCGAGGCGTCGTGGAAGCGGCGCTGGGACCTCGCCGCCGCCATCGGCTCGTTCCTGCCGTCGCTGGTGTTCGGCGTCGGGTTCGCCAACCTGCTCGGCGGCGTGGCGCTGGCCCCGTACGAGACCGCGTTCGGCACCGTGCCGCTCATGGCCGGCGACTTCGTCACCCGGTTCTTCGGGCTGTTCTGGCCGTTCGACCTGCTCGGCGGCGTGCTCTTCGTGGCCCTGTTCCTCACTCACGGTGCCGTCTTCGCCGCCCTCAAGACCAAGGGCGACATCCACGGCCGTCTCGAGGCGTTCGCCGTCAAGACCGGTGCGGTGACCACGGTGCTGCTGCTCGTGTTCGTCGTGTGGGCCAACCTCCACCCGAGGCTGCCGGGCCAGTCGGCCACGCTGCGTACGGTCGCCTGGGTCGTCGGCCTCGCGTCGGTGGCGCTCGTCGCCCTGGCCGTGTGGATGGCCAGGCAGGGCCGCGAGGGGGTCGCGTTCCTCGGCACCGGCCTGGGCACCGTGCTGCTCGTGGTGATGTTCTTCTGCCACTTCTACCCGGGCCTCGGCTTCGACAACACGGCCACGATCCCCGCCGGGGTGCCGCTCGACCTCACCACCGCGTCGTCGTCGCCGATGACCCTGCAGATCATGACCGTGGCGGCCGTCGTGCTCGTGCCGGTCGTGGTGCTCTACCAGGGCTGGTCCTACCGGGTGTTCCGCCGTCGGCTGTCGACCAGCAACATCCCCGACGACGCGCACCCGCCGGTGGCGGCGGGCACCGCCGGCTGAGGCGGACGGGTACGCCTGGGTGGCCTCCGCCGGCCCCGTCGACCCGAGGCTGCTGCGGCGCGCCTCGGCCACCAGGGTGTTCCTGGCGGCCGGTGTGGCCGCCGGCAGCGCCACCGCCGTGCTCGTC
>JBHAES010000376.1:0-5474 GCA_041855725.1 Actinomycetota bacterium | reverse complement strand
TGAGGACGCCGTCGCCGAGAACCAGAAGGACGCCGCCCGGTTCTCGCTCTTCCACGCCGTCCGCAGCATCGACTACGGCGACACCGAGGTCCTCGTGCGCATCAACGGGCTCGACACGCCGCACTGGCGCGAGGACGTGCGCTGCGCGGTCGCGGCCGGGGTCGACGGCATCCGGATCGCCAAGTGCGAGAGCGCAGCCGACGTGCACCAGGTCGAGGCGGCCACGCTCGCCGCGGAGCGGGAGCACGGCGTCGAGGAGGGCCGTACGCTCCTGATGGCGGCGCTGGAGAGCCCTCGCGCCGTCCTCGACGCCTACGAGATCGTCACCGCCTCGCCGCGGCTGTTCGGGTGCGCCATCTCGGGCGGCGACCTCCGCGCCCGCATGCGCGTCCGGATCGAGCCCGGTGGCATCGAGATGCTGACCGCCCGCGGCCTCGTGCTGCTCGCGGCCCGCGCGGCCGGGGTGCAGTGCTTCGACACGATGTACCCCGTCATCGACGACATGGCGGGGTTCCGCGCCGAGGTCGAGCAGGACCGCCAGCTGGGCTTCGACGGCAAGAGCGTCGTGAGCCCGCGGCAGATCCGGGTGGTGCACGAGGTCTTCGCACCGACCCCCGACGAGATCGCCTACGCCGAGAAGCTGGTGCTCTCGTACGAGGAGCAGTCGGCGCAAGGCATCGGGGTCTACACGGTCGACGGGAAGATGGTCGACGTCCCCTTCTTCGACGACGCGCGCCGCACGATCGCCCTGGCCAAGGCCTGCGGCGTCTACCACGGCGACCTGTGACCCACCGGTACGACGAGAGGCGGCACCCATGCGCAACGTGGTCGGCAGGATGATCCCCGACGAGCTGCTCACCGGGGGCAGGCAGCCCTACCAGGGCCCCCACCACCTCGACGGCACGTACGTGAAGAAGGACTCGCCCCGGTCACGACGGGCGGTGGCGCCCGTGCCCGACAAGCTCTGCGCCAGCATCCGCGAGGCCGCCGAGCGCTGCGGGGCCCGCTCGGGCATGACCTTCTCGTTCCACACCGAGTTCCGCGACGGCGACAAGGTGGGCGCGATGGTGGCGAAGGTGCTCGTCGAGGACATGGGGCTCACCGACCTCACGGTCGCCGCCACGTCGCTGGGCAGCGCACAGGCGGTGATCGCCCGCTACATCGAGCAGGGCGCGATCACCGGCGTGCAGACCTCGGGCGTCCGCGGGCCCATCGGCGAGACGATCTCGGCCGGCACCCTGGCCACGCCGGCCATCATCCGTAGCCACGGTGGCCGTCCGCGCGCCGTCGAGGCGGGCGAGGTGCACATCGACATCGCGTTCCTGGCCGCGCCCACCGCCGACCCGTACGGCAACGTGCGCGGCGTCGGCGGGCGCAACAGCTGCGGCTCGCTCGGGTTCGCGATCCACGACTCCCGCTACGCCGACCACACCGTGGTGGTGACCGACACCCTCGTGGGCGCCCCCAACGTGCCGGCCTCGATCCACGCCATCGACGTGGACTGCGTGGTGGTGGTCGACGCCATCGGCGACCCGGCGCGGATCGCCACCAAGGAGGCGCGGCTGACCGAGAACCCGCGCGAGCTGATGATGGCCGAGGACGTGGCCCGGGTGATCGCCGCCACGGAGCACTTCCGCGACGGGTTCACGTTCCAGACCGGGGTCGGCGGGCCGTCGCTGGCGGTGACCCGCTTCCTCGAGGACCGCATGACCGAGCGGGGCATCACGATGCGGTTCGCGCTCGGCGGCACGAGCAGCGCCATCTGCCGGCTGCAGGACAAGGGGCTGGTCGACCACATCCTCGACACCCAGGACTTCGACCAGGGCGCCATCGAGCACCTCGCCACCCATCCGCGCCACCACGAGATCGACCTGAGCCAGTACGCGAACCCGGCCAACAAGGGCGCGTACGTCAACCAGCTCGACTTCGTGGTGCTCTCGGCGCTGGAGGTCGACGTGGACTTCAACGTCAACGTGGTCACCGGCTCCGACGGGGTGCTGCGCGGCGCCCCCGGTGGCCACCCCGACACCGCGGCGGGCAGCCGGTGCTGCATCATCGTGACCCCGCTCGTCAGGGGCCGGATGCCCACGGTGTGCGACGCGGTGGTGACGGTCACCACGCCCGGCCACTGCGTCGACGTGGTGGTGACCGACCACGGCATCGCCGTCAACCCGCTGCGCCCCGACCTGATCGCCTGCCTCGACGCGGCCCGGATCCCGCACGTCCCCATCGAGTGGCTGCGTGACCGGGCGTACGGGATCGTCGGGGTGCCCGAGCCGCTGGAGTGGCAGGACCAGGTGGTGGCGATCGTCGAGGCTCGCGACGGCACGATCCTCGATGTGGTGCGCGCGGTGGCGCCGTCCGTGCTGGACTGAGACCGTACGGACGCGGCGGGCGTACGGGGACGGCGCCGCGGCGCGGGCGAGCAGGAGGTGCGGGGGATGACCAGTCGGACGGTGTCGACGGTGCTGCGGGGCGACCGCCGCGGGCAGCGGCAGGTCGACGAGCTCCTGGCGGCGGAGGGGATCCGCCGCGACCCGCACCTCGACTACACCTGCGCCCTCTTCGACGAGCAGGGCGCGATGATCGCCACCGGCAGCTGCTACCGCGACACGCTGCGCTGCCTCGCCGTCCGGCAGGACCGCCGCGGCGAGGCGCTGCTCAACACCGTGGTGACGCACCTGCTCGACGTGCAGTCCGACCGCGGCCACGCGCACGTGTTCCTCTACACCAGCGGCGTGGCCGCGCCGCTGTTCGGCGGCCTGGGGTTCTACGAGGTCACCCGGGTGGGCGACGAGGTGGTGTTCATGGAGAACGTCCGCGGCGGGTTCGCCCGCTACCTCGACCGGCTCGTTGCCGAGACCCCGCCCACCGCGGGCTTGGGCGCACGCCGGGTCGGCGCGGTCGTGCTCAACGCGAACCCGTTCTCGCTGGGGCACCGGCACCTCGTCGAGGTCGCCGCCGCCGAGAGCGACCTGCTCCACGTGTTCGTGGTGAGCGAGGACGCGAGCCTGTTCCCCTACCACGTGCGCCGCCGGCTCGTGGAGGCCGGCACCAGCGACCTGCGCGGCCTGGCGTTCCACGGCACCGGCAGCTACCTGGTGAGCACGACCACGTTCCCCAGCTACTTCCTGCCCGACGACGACGCTGCGACCCGCGGCCAGGCCCGCCTCGACGTGGCCGTCTTCGGCCAGATCGCCGCCCGGCTCGGCATCACGCGGCGGTTCGTGGGTGCCGAGCGGCCGGGGACGGTGACCGCGGCCTACAACGAGGCGATGCTGGCCCAGCTGCCCGCCCTGGGCGTGGCGTGCACCGAGATCCCCCGCCTCGCCGTCGGCGGTCAGGCGGTGAGCGCCTCGACGATCCGGCAGGCGATCCACGACGGCGACCTCGACCGGGTCCGCGCGTACGTGCCCGAGCCCACCTGGCACTACCTCACCAGCCCCGCCGCCGCCCCCGTGCTCGCCGCGATCCGCGCCGCCGCCGACGTCGTCCACCACTGACCACCGCCGACGTGCCGCGGGCCGGGGGACCCGCCGACGCCGACCCCGACGCCGTACGCACCTCGCCGGGAACCGCGCTCGACGGTCGCCCCGCAGAGCACTGCCAGGTCGACGCGCCCGGACCACCCGCCGCGCCCCACCCTTCGAGCCGAGCTGTCACCTCTCCAGCCGGGCCCGACTCGACACGTGACAGCTCGGCTCCACAGGTGACGGTTCGCCTCGAAGAGACACCCGACTCGACAGAAGACCAGAAACCACCCGACCTGCGCCCCCGCCCGCCCCACCCTTCGAGCCGAGCTGTCACCTCTCCAGCCAGGCCCGACTCGACACGTGACAGCTCGACTCCACAAGTGATGGTTCGCCTCGAAGAGTGGCATCGTCGGCTCGAAGCGTGGCGGTTCGGCTCGAAGCGTGGCGGTTCGGCTCGACGCGTGGCGGTTCGGCTCGACGCGTGGCGGTTCGGCTCGACGCGTGGCGGTTCGGCTCGACGCATGACAGGGCGGCTCGAAGGGTGGGGGCGACTCCGCCGGCGGCCGCGCCCCGCTCGTACGCAGTCCTCGTACGCTGCCCTCGGCCCGGATCGCCGGGCGGGTCGCGGCGGGGTGACGTGGTCTCGGGCGTACCCTTCGTGGTGGCCCGGCACCGGACGCCGACGCCGACGGGGCACCGCGCGCAGCCACGGCGCCCGACCAGGAGCAGGACGGAACCTATGACCGACGCCCATCGGCCCTCACCCGAGGGCGACGCCGAGGCGACGAGCACATCCGGCGACCCCTCCGACACCGAGCCAGGCTCCTCACCGACGCCGCGGCGGCTCACGTCGCCGCCGTCGTGGGTGGCGGGCGTGGTGTTCTGGGGGGTCGCGCTGGCGCTGGTGCTGGCGGGGGTGAACTTCTCGTCGTTCGGGGCGTACGGGCTGTTCCTGCCCGAGAACCTCGCCGCGGTCGACGCGCCGAGCCTCGGCACCGACCGGACGGTGCGCTCCGACGAGTGGCTGGTCGAGTCGGTGCGGATGTTCTCGCAGTTCCACAACCGCTTCGGCGGGGTGAACCACGCGTACGGGCCCTACCCCGTCGACCAGTCGATGGTGGCGTCGCTGTTCACGTGGAGCGTCGTGAGCCTCGGCAAGCCGTTCGCGTGGGGGTTCCCGCTGCTCGGGCTGGAGCGGGGCTACGCGTGGTGGTGGGTGATGCAGTACGCGACCGCGCTCTTCTTCGGCTACCTGCTGCTGCGGCGGTGGCGGCTGCCGCGCTGGGCGGCGGCCGGTGGCGCGTTCGTCGTCACGTACTCCCCCGGCCTGCAGTGGTGGACCCTCACCTACCTGTGGGCGGCGTTCCTGGCCCTCGTCTACCTGCTCGTCACGATCAACGACCCGGTCGCCGGCCGCAACGGTCCGGCACCGCTGTGGCTACGGGTGACGCGGACGGCGGGTGCGGTGGTGGCCTCGGGCGCGTTCGCGCTGGTGGTCTACCCGCCGATCCAGGTGCCGCTGGTGTGGATCGGGGTGGCGGCCGTCGTCGGCACGTACGTGGCCCGGTGGCGCCAGGACCGCGACGCGTTCACCCGCCGCCACCTGACCCGCGGCACGGCGGCGCTGGCCGCCGCGTACGTGCTCGCGGTGGGGGCGCTGCTGGCCGTCTTCCTCGTCGGGGTACGGGACACGCTGGCCCGGGTGGGCGCCACCGTCTACCCGGGGCTGCGGCGCGACCTGGGGGGCAGCGCCGAGGTCGCGTCGCTGTGGTACCCGTACACGGCGTTCGTCACCGGTTGGCGGCCGACGACGTTCGAGAACGCCAGCGAGCTCGCCGTCTACCTCACGCTCCTGCCGGCGCCGCTGCTCGTGTGGGCGCTGCGGCGCCGCGAGCTGCCGCTGCCCGCCGTCGGCGACGCGTTGGCGCTGGTGTCGGTGGTGCTGCTGGGCTATGCGTACGTGGGCCTGGGTCCGCTCGCCACGGTGCTCGGCCTGTCGAT
>JBHAES010000375.1:0-3072 GCA_041855725.1 Actinomycetota bacterium | reverse complement strand
GCGGACGAGCTGGCGGACCCGGAGGTCGGAGCCGGAGGCCGGCTCGCCGAGAAGGACCTTCGCGCCGGCCCCGGCGAGGGCTCGGGTGACCGCGCCGCCCAGCGCGCCCGTCCCGAGAACCCGGACGACAGGGCGCGGGTGACGGGGCGGGGGACCGTCGGCGATGCGGCCGTGGCGGGCGAGCTGGTCGACGACCCAGCGGACCCAGGGCTCGCCGAGCTCGGTGGCGAGCTCGGCGACGGTCCGGGTGCCGTCGAGCCGCGGCAGGAGGTCGGCGACGCACCTGGGCACGGCGGAGAGCACCACGGCGTCGTCGTCGACGCCCACCTGGAGCTCTGTCTCGCCCCGCCAGACCAGTGTCTGGCCCCCGATGAGCCGCGGTCGGGTGGTGCCGTCATGGAACGTGGAGCAGTTCATGCCGGGATCCTGGTCGAGGCCGCGCCGGCCGGGGGTCTCGGGCCCGGCCCCGGACAGCACCGGGACAACACCGGTCGGCCCCGGGCAACACGGGTCGTCCGGGGCCCCTCGGGTCATGTCCCGACCCTCCCCTCGGCGGACCGTGGGCCCCTGTGGACCGCGGTCCGGGTCGTCCACAGCCGTCCACAGGCTTGTCCACACCGGTGGGTGGACCGGTCTGGCCGACGCCCGACCGGGACCTCGTACGGACCGGGTCGCGCGGCGCCGCCCGCGGGCGCCTGCCGACGCTGCTGAGCGGGCGGGTCGGTGGCCCGACGCTCCGGGAGGTTCGAGGCGGGTGCCGCTCGCGCCGCCGGCGGGCTCGCGAGTCGTCGCCCGGTCGACGGGGGCGGGGTCGCGGGGTTGGGGACGTGATCGCCTCAGACATGATGCAAGGCCTCCGCGACTCTCCCGCTTGCCTTCCCCTGCGAGCGGGTGCCGGTCGGAGACCTTGCCCTGGCTAGGCTAGTGACCGCCGGCGGTGACGTCAAGGCGGGGGGCGGGAGAGGGGGCGGAGCAGCGTGTCGGGGATGGCGCGCTTGCTCTGGCACCCCGCACTGTGCGTAGAGTACCCCGGCAGGACCGACGGTGCGCCCCTGGAGAGCGCACGTGAAAGGACGAGGAGACACCATGGCGAACGACACCTACAAGGGCGAGTTCTACTGTGTGAAGTGCAAGAGCAAGGTGGAGGGCTCGGGCACGATCACCACGAACGACAAGGGCCGCCGCATGGCCAAGGGCGCGTGCCCGACCTGCGGCACCTCGCTGACGCGCTTCCTCCCGAAGGCCTGACCGGGCTCGAGCGACGGGGCGGGACCTGGTCGGTCCCGCCCCGTCGTCGTACGTACGGTCGCGCTGGTGGCCGCGTCAGGGCGTCGGCCCGCCGTCGTCGGGGGTGTCGCCGCCGGGACCGTCGGTGTCGCGCTCGGCCTCGAGGAGCTTGGCGAGCTCGGCGTCCAGGTCGTCGGCCGGCGTCTGCGCGTGGCCCTCGACGTAGCCGAGCGGGTCGTCGAGGTCGGCGGCGGTGGGGATGACGTCGGGGTGGCGCCAGACCGCGTCGCGTGCCTCCGTCCCGTGCCGGCTGCGGTGGGCCGCCCACAGGTTGGCGGCGTCGCGCAGCCGGCGGGGACGCAGCTCGAGGCCGACGAGGCTGGCGAAGACCTGCTCGGCGGGGCCGCCGGTGGCGCGGCGGCGGCGGACGGACTCGGCGAGCGCGGTGGCGGCGGGCATGTAGCGGGCGGTCGCCTGCGCGACCACGTCGTCGACCCAGCCCTCGACGAGCGCCAGCAGGGTCTCGAGACGGCCGAGGATCTGCTGCTGCAGCTCGGAGCGGGCGGGCGAGAACATGGTGCGGCCGAGCTCGTGCGACAGCTCGGCCATGTCGTCGCCGGACGTGGCCATCAGCCGGCCGACCGACTCCTCGAACGCGTCGGGGTCGATGGTGATCTCGCGGGCGTAGTGCAGCACGAGGGCGACCAGCTGCGGGCCCAGCCACCCGACGGCGGCGAACAGCCGCTGCCGGGCGGCCTCGCGCAGGGCGTGGTAGATCACCACGTCGCGGTCGGGCAGGCTGAGGCCCTCGGCGTACGCGAGCACGTTGGTCGGCACGAGCGCCACGACGGGCTTGGCGGTCAGCGGCAGGCCCACGTCGGTGCCGCTGACGACCTCGGTGGCGAGACGGCCGAGCGCCTGGCCGAGCTGGGCGCCGAACATGCCGGACGCGGACTGGCGCAGCATCGGCTGCAGCATGCCCTGCATGCCGGCGAGGGCCGGGTCGTCCACGAGCTGGCCCGACACGGCCCGGCCCATCTCGCGGCCGATGGTGGACACGATGGGCTCCAGCATGGTCTGCCACGCGGGCATGGTGGCCTCCACCCACTCGGCGCGGCTCCACACGGCGGGCATGGCGGTGACGCCGGGGAACGTGGTGGCGTCGTTCAGCCACAGCTCGGCGAGGTGGATCGCGTCGGTGGTCTCGCGCCGCTGCCGGCTGGACGGTGTGGGGTCGGGTCCCAGCGAGGCGACCACCTTGCGGGCCACGTCCTTGGCGAAGGTCCAGTTCACGCCGCCCGTGTCGCTCGCCATGGACGGGGTGCCCATGCTGGCGAAGAGGCGCTGCACGTGCTGGAGCAGCGCCGACATGTCGTACTCCTCGCCGGGCTTGGGCACGGGCAGCCCGAGCTGCCGGAAGACCTGCTCGAAGGCGGATCCGGGGCCGAAGGGCGAGTCGTCGTCGCGGGGCGTGTCGTCGTCGCCGGGACCGTTCGTCATGGTGGTCGAGCCTACCCGGCGTCGCTGGGGGGAGCCTGTGCTCCGGCGGGGTCCGGGCCGTGACGGGCAGGCCCGTCGCGGCGCCGCGTCGCCCGTCGAGAGCCGAGCGCCGCGTCGTGGTGGAGCCGTCTTCCTCGCGTGCCCGGGACGGCTCCACCCGTACGGCGGGGTGCAAGAGGTCCGTCCCGCCTCGCCGGCCCGCGGCTCCGCGGTACGTGGTGCGGCGGGGAGCCGTCGGGTGACGTCGCGGACAGGCCGGCACGGTGCGCCCGACCGGTGGGGCGCCGACGGGGGAGTGACGGGCGGCCGGTGGGACCCGCACCGCGGGTGCCGGGTGGTGTCAGG
>JBHAES010000374.1:0-5859 GCA_041855725.1 Actinomycetota bacterium | reverse complement strand
CCCCGCCCTGGTCCCCCGACGGAACGCCCAGCAACGACCACCACCGAAGAAGAACCGTCGGGCGCGATGCCCGCGGACTGGCACGAGCCGCGGCAGCACGCCTACGCCCGCACCAGATCGGAGCCGTCCGCCACGCCCGGAGCACCCAGGGCACCGGCCGCAACCACCACCAGCACCCCGGGGCCAACCGCACCCGGCAACGGGACCGATCCGACGCGCCCCGACCACCAGCCGCCCGCAACCACCGGTGTCGTTCCCGCGGCGCGGACCCGACGCAACCAACCGCCGCCCCGGACGCGCCGCGGGCCCGCCGGACGACCACCGCCCGCAACCACGGACGATGATGGTCCCGGCCGACGACGCCACCGGAGACGACGACCCCGCCATCGGCACGATGCCCGAGAGGAGGAACGAGTCGCGGCAGCACCACGAAGTCCCGAACCAGATCAGAGCCCTCCGCGACCCGGAGCACCCCAGCCGCCCGCAACCACCACCAGCACCCCAGACCAACCGCACCCCGCCGCCACACGAGACCAGACGCTCCCCGACCACAGGCCGCCCGCAACCACGGGTGCCGTTCCCGCGGCGCGGACCCAACGCACCACGGCCGACACCCACTGCGGCCGACGGCACCCACGGCGACGACGACCCGCGCACCGCCACGCTGCCCACGGGACGAAGGAGCCCCACCCGCCGCACCCCCCCGATGCGAGCCCAACGCCCTCGGAGGGTGAGCCGCTGCCGCGGCACGGCATCCAGGCCACGAGCACCGGCAGGGCCGGCCCCGTACGGGACCGGCCCTGCCGTGTGTGGTGCGGGGTCGGACTCAGAAGTCCATGCCACCCATGCCGGGGTCGCCGGCGGGGGCGGGGGCCGGCTTCTCCGGCTTGTCGGCGATGACCGCCTCGGTGGTGAGGAACAGGCCGGCGATCGACGCGGCGTTCTGCAGCGCCGAACGGGTGACCTTGGCCGGGTCGATGATGCCCGACTTCACCATGTCGACGTACTCGCCGGTGGCCGCGTCGAGGCCCTCGCCCGCAGCGAGGCCAGCGACCTTCTCGGCCACGACGCCGCCCTCGTAGCCCGCGTTCACCGCGATCTGACGCAGCGGGGCCGCGCACGCCGACACGACGATCTGGGCGCCGGTCGCCTCGTCGCCGGCCAGGGCGGACAGGTCCACCTTGCTGGCGGCCTGCAGCAGGGCCACGCCACCACCGGGCACGATGCCCTCCTCGACGGCGGCCTTCGCGTTGCGGACGGCGTCCTCGATGCGGTGCTTGCGCTCCTTGAGCTCCACCTCGGTGGCCGCGCCGACCTTGATGACGGCCACGCCGCCGGCCAGCTTGGCGAGGCGCTCCTGCAGCTTCTCGCGGTCGTAGTCGGAGTCGGAGTTCTCGATCTCCTTGCGGATCTGGCTGACCCGGCCGGCGATCTGCTCGGCGTCGCCGGCACCGTCGACGATGGTGCACTCGTCCTTGGTGACGTTGACCGAGCGGGCCCGGCCGAGCAGCTCGAGGGTGACCGCCTCCAGCTTGAGGCCGACCTCCTCGGAGATGACCTGGCCGCCGGTGAGGATGGCGATGTCGGTGAGCATGGCCTTGCGGCGGTCGCCGAAGCCCGGGGCCTTCACGGCCACCGACTTGAAGGTGCCGCGGATCTTGTTGACGATCAGGCCGGCGAGCGCCTCGCCGTCCACGTCCTCGGCGATGACGAGCAGCGGCTTGCCCGACTGCACGACCTTCTCGAGCACGGGCAGCAGGTCCTTGAGGCTGCTGACCTTCGAGTTGACGATGAGCACGTACGGGTCCTCGAGGACGGCCTCCATGCGCTCGGCGTCGGTGACGAAGTACGGGGAGATGTAGCCCTTGTCGAACCGCATGCCCTCGGTGAGCTCGAGCTCCAGGCCGAAGGTGTTGGACTCCTCGACCGTGATCACGCCCTCCTTGCCGACCTTGTCCATGGCCTCGGCGATGATCTCGCCGACGCTGGTGTCGGCGGCCGAGATGGACGCGGTGGCGGCGATCTGCTCGCGGGTCTCGATGTCGGTGGACATGCCGCCGAGCTCGTCGACGATCGCGGCCACAGCCTTCTCGATGCCCTTCTTGAGCGACATCGGGTTCGCGCCGGCGGTCACGTTGCGCAGGCCGTCGCGCACCATCGCCTGGGCGAGCACGGTGGCGGTGGTGGTGCCGTCGCCAGCGACGTCGTCGGTCTTCTTGGCGACCTCCTTGACGAGCTCGGCACCGATCTTCTCGTACGGGTCCTCGAGCTCGATCTCCTTGGCGATGGAGACGCCGTCGTTGGTGATGGTGGGGGCGCCCCACTTCTTCTCGAGCACGACGTTGCGGCCCTTGGGGCCGAGGGTCACCTTCACGGCGTCGGCGAGGACGTTCATGCCCCGCTCGAGACCGCGCCGGGCCGCGGTGTTGAATTCAATGAGCTTTGCCATGGTGTGTTCGGATTCCTCCGCTGGGGCGCTGCCCCCGTCGATGTCTGTGGGTCGCATGCCGGTGCCCGCGACGGACGGCCCCTGCGGGCCTCACCTGCACGACGTGGCACTCGCGCGTGTCGAGTGCCAACGTCATGTTTAGCACTCTCCCCCTGAGAGTGCAAACGTCCCGGCCCCTGCGCCGCGCGCTGGTGACGGCGTGCGCCGGCTGGTCGCTGCCCCGCCGCGCGGGCCCCCGGCGCCCCTCACCGACAGCCTGCCGGCAGCGTACGCCACCCTGGCCGAGGTCTCGCGGCCCCAGGCGGCACCGGCTTCCCCGGCGCCACGGTCGCCGGAATAGGCCCGGAGGCGGCAGCGACGGTACGATCTCGCGCATGGATAAACCTCTCGTCGACTTCCCCGACGGCCCGCCGCCCACCGAGCTCGTGATCGAGGACCTGCAGGTTGGCACCGGGGCCGAGGCGACCCCCGGCCGTACGGTGCTGGTGCACTACGTCGGTGTCGCCTACTCCAGCGGCGAGGAGTTCGACGCCAGCTACGACCGCGGGCAGCCGCTGGCGTTCCCGCTGGGTGGTGGGCGCGTCATCGCGGGCTGGGACCAGGGCATCGCGGGCATGCGGGTCGGGGGGCGCCGCAAGCTCGTCATCCCGCCCGACCTGGCCTACGGCTCACGTGGCGCCGGCGGGGTGATCGGGCCGGACGAGACCCTCATCTTCGTCTGCGACCTCGTCGACGTGCGCTGAGCCCGCACGTGAGCCACCCCTCCGGGGCGGGCACCCTCCCCGACACCGTCCCGCCACCCGCCGCCAGGCTCCCCTGGCTGCGAGCCCCCGGTGTCGGCTCGATCCGCGAGCGCCTGGTGCTCGTGATCGTGGTGCTGGTGGCGATCGGCATCGGCCTGTCCGGGACGGTCGCCTACGTGCTCGAGTGGGGCCGCATCCAGAAGAACGCGTTCGACCAGCTGACGATCGACGCCGAGGAGTTCCGCACGCTCGCGTCGGGCACCAACCCCGAGACCTCCCGACCGTACGGCAGCGTGCGGTCGGTGCTGCAGGCCGGCATGCAGCAGCGGATCATGTCGGAGTCGGGGGGCATGGTCGGCATCCTCGACGGCAAGCTGACCTATGTCATGCCCGACAGCTACCAGGTGCGCCCGGAGGCCCACCCCGACTTCGTGAGCCGCACCATCGAGCAGAGCCGTCGTACGCAGGTCACCTTCGACCGCATGGTCGGCGACGGGTTCGACTACGCCTATCTCGTGGCGCCGGTGCACAAGGTCGACCCCGTCGAGAACGGGGCGCTCGTGCGGGTGGTCGACCTCCAGATCGAGCGGCGCCGCCTCAACGACACGTTCGTCACCTACGCGATGGTGGCCGTCGGCGCGATCCTCATCATCGGCGCGGTCACCTGGCTCGTCACCGCCCGCGTGCTGGAGCCGATCTCGTGGGTGCAGCGCACCGCCGAGGAGATCACCGAGCACGACCTGAGCCGGCGCATCCCCGTGCGCGGCCGTGACGACCTGGCCGCGCTCGCGTCCACCGTCAACACGATGCTCGATCGGCTCGAGTCGGCCGTCGGTGCCCAGAAGCGGCTGCTCGACGACGTCGGGCACGAGCTGCGCACGCCCATGACGATCATCCGCGGCCACCTGGAGCTGATGGACACGACCGACCCCATGGACGCCGAGGTCGTACGGTCGCTGGCGCTCGAGGAGCTGTCGCGGATGAGCAACCTCGTCAACGACCTGATCCTGCTGGCGCAGTCGGAGCGGTCGGACTTCGTGGTGCTCTCGGAGGTCGACATGGCCCGGCTCACCGACGAGACGTACGAGAAGGTACGGGTGCTCGGCAACCGGCCGTGGCTGATGGACGACCTCGCCGACGCGACGGTGCACGTCGACCCGCAACGCCTCACGCAGGCGTGGCTGCAGCTGGCCGCCAACGCCGTCAAGTACTCCCCCGACGGGTCACCGATCGGCATGGGCAGCCGGTTGGAGGGCGACCACGTACGCATCTGGATCCGAGACAAGGGCATGGGTTTCACCGAGGACGAGAAGGAGCTCGTGCTGGAGCGGTTCGGCCGCTCGCGGCGTGCCGGTGCGAAGCGTACCGACAGCGCAGGGCTCGGTTTGGCTATTGTGAACTCCATCGCGTTGGCCCATGGTGGCCGGGTCGAGATCGACTCGGTCCCGGACGAAGGGTCTACCGTGAGCCTCGTGATACCGCGCCACCCAGTACTGGAGCAGACCCCATGAACGACATCCTGATCGTGGAGGACGAGGAACGCATCGCCTCGTTCCTGGCCAAAGGACTCCGGTCCGCCGGCTTCACCTGCAGCACCGAGGGGCTTGGTGTGCCTGGGGCACGCAAGGCCCTGTCGGGCGAGTACGACCTGCTGATCCTCGACGTCGGCCTGCCCGACGTGAACGGGTTCGAGGTGCTGCGCCGGATCCGCGACCAGGGCAGCCGCATCCCCATCATCATGCTGACGGCCCGCTCCAGCGTGAACGACACCGTCAAGGGTCTCGAGTACGGCGCCGACGACTACATCGCCAAGCCGTTCCGGTTCGAGGAGCTGGTGGCTCGCGTCCGCCGGCGGCTCAAGCGCGAGCCACCGTCGGAGTCGTCGCTGGTGCTGCAGCACAAGAAGCTGAAGCTCGACCTGCGCACCCACAAGGCGTCGCTGGCCGGGCGCGAGGTCGAGCTGACGGCCCGCGAGTTCACCCTGATCCAGACCTTCATGCGGCACCCGGGCGAGGTCCTCAGCCGCGAGGCGCTGCTGAGCGCGGTCTGGGGCTACGACTTCGACCCGACCTCGAACGTGGTCGACGTCTACGTCCGCTACCTGCGCAACAAGCTCGGCGCCGACATCGTCGAGACCGTGCGCGGCGCCGGCTACCGCCTGGCCTAGCCGCAGCGGACCCTGCCGGCACGCCTCGCCCAGACCGGGGGCGGCACGGTCAGCGGGGCCGGCGGTCCGTACGGGACCCGTCTCGAGACGGTGGCGCGACGACGTGCTGCCCGCGACGGGGTCGGCTCCCGGCCACCAGAGCGACGAGAGGCCCAACGGCGTACGCACGCGGGTCGGGCTCACGCTCCGCGCCAGGCACGGCGGGTGAGGACCGTCACCGACGGCTGGGCCGCAGGCGACAGCGAGCGGGCGGCTCAGGCGGTGACGGTCGGGGTGGCCTGCGGCACGGTGGCCGGGCCCGCACTCGGCCGGACGGTGGCGCTGGGCGTGGCGCTCGGAGTCGTGGGGCCCGTCGTCGTGGGGCCGACGGTCGCGGTGGGCTGGACCGTGGTGGCGTCGGTGTCAGCGGGCTGGACCGAGGTCGTCAAGGTGGCGGTCGGCACGCTCGACGGGTCGGGGGTCACCGACGCGCTCGCGTCGGGCGTGGCCGACTCGGTGGG
>JBHAES010000373.1:0-2580 GCA_041855725.1 Actinomycetota bacterium | reverse complement strand
CGAGCAGCAGGTCGGCGCCGCCGACGTGGTCGACCGCGGCGGCCTCGGCGTCGACGAACCGCGCCAGGGTCGGCAGCCGGTGCCGCCTCGCCCACCCGGCCTCGGCCAGGTACACCACCGCGGCCCCGTCGGACAGGCCCGTCGCGGTGCCGGCCGTCATCGTGGCGTCGGGTCCCTCGCCGAACACCGGCCGCAGCGCCGCGAGGCGCTCCATCGTGGTGTCGGGTCGCAGGGCCTCGTCGCGCTCCACCCCCCGGTAGCCGGTGACGAGGTCGTCGAAGAAGCCCTCGTCCCAGGCCCGGGCCAGGTTGTGGTGCGAGGCGAGGGCCAGCGCGTCCTGCTCGGCGCGGGTGATCCCCCACCGGGCGGTCGTCCGCGCCTGGTGCTCCCCCATCGTCAGGCCCGTACGGGGCTCGGCCAGCGAGGGCGGCACGGGCCGCAGGTGCGTGGGGCGTACGGTGGCGAGGGCCCGCAGCCGCGACCGCAGGGTCCGGGCCGACGACGCCCGCAGCAGGGCCCGCCGCAGGGGGTCGGAGACCGCCATCGGCGCGTCGGAGACCGAGTCGACGCCACCGGCGATGCCGTCGCAGATCATGCCGACCCGGATCTTGTTGGCGATCGTGACCGTGGCCTCGAGGCCGGTGGCGCACGCCTGCTGCACGTCGAACGCCGGGGTGTCGGGCGAGAGCACCGAGGCGAGCACCGCCTCGCGGGTGAGGTTGGTGTCGCGGCTGTGCTTGAGCACCGCCCCGGCCGCGACCTCCCCGACGCGCCGACCCGCGAGCCCGACCCGGGCCGCCACCCCGTCGATCGCCGCGGCGAGCAGCTCGACGGCGGTGGCCCGGGCGTACGAGCCGTGGGCGCGGGCGAACGGGATGCGGTTGCCCGCCACCACCACCGCGTCGGCCAGCGGCTGGTCGGCGAGCGCTGGCGGGTGTGGCATGGGGCCTCCGACCGGTCGCGACTAGCAGGTACCGACCGTAGCAGACACGCTGTGGTACGCGGTACCCTCCCCTGGTGACGAGCAGATCCGGCCGCAAGGTTGACGGGCGCAGCAGCCGCTGGGACGCCCACCGGGCACGGCGGCGCCGGGCCCTCGTGGAGTCGACGCTGCGGGCGATCCGGCGCCACGGCGCGACCGTGACCCTCGACCAGGTCGCGGCGGCGGCCGGCACGAGCAAGACGGTGCTCTACCGCTACTTCGGCGACCGGGTGGGCCTCTACCTGGGGGTCGTCGACCGGGTGAGCGAGAACGTGCTCGACGACCTGCTCCCCCGCCTGGAGGACTCGGCCAGGCGGGGGCTCGCCGCGATCGTGCACGACCTCGTCGACTCCTACACCGCCATCGTCGAGCGCGACCCCGAGATCTACCGGTTCGTGCTCACCCGGCCTGCCGGCGCCACCACCTCTGGCGACCCGCTCGCCCCCGTCGAGGCCCGGGTGGCCGAGGCGCTCACCGACACCCTCGCCGCCCTGCGTATGAAGGAGGGCCGCGACCCCACCGGCGCCGACACCCTCGCGCACGGCCTGGTCGGGTTCGTACGGGCGGCGAGCGACCACTGGGTCTTCGCCGCGCCGGGGCCGCTGCGGCCGCGCCGCGAGATCGTCGACGAGGTGTCGGGGCTGTTCGGCCCGCCGCCGGACCCGCCGCGGTGACGGCGGGCGTACGGATCGGGATGTCCCCTTCGATGAGGATTCCCGCCAGGTCGCTATTCCCGGCTGACGACCACTTGTAGGTTGCTGTTGCCTAAGGTTGAACCTGACCCGGCCGAGCAAGGAGCCAGCGCTGTGAGCAGTCCCCGTTTCCCCCAGAACCAGGGCTTCGACGACTTCGACGACGACGAGCTCGCGCGCGAGTGGGAGGCCGGTCGCCAGACCATCGCCGCAGCCGGTGACCGGGCCGCGGCCGGCGACGCCTTCGCGCGCCTGTGGGAGAGCGTGCGTACGCCCGAGCCGTCCGGCCCCCAGGTGCCGTTCGGCGACGACCGGGCCCGCTACGACTACTACGAGCAGGTCGAGTACGGCGAGATCGACGCCCAGGCTGCGTCGGTGGCACCCGGCGCGGACGAGTCCGCCGTGCCCGAGTCGGGGGCGTCGGCGCCCGAGCCGGTGGCCGCGGCGCCGGAGGGTGCGGCGCCGGAGGGTGCGGCGACCGGCACCGACCTCGAGGTGAGGGCCGCCGCCGAGGTCGGCATCTACCGGCCCCCCGGCTACGACTTCAGCGTGCCCGAGGCCGAGCCGGCCCCTGAAACGGAGGCGGGGACCGAGCCCGGACCCCTCACCTTCGTGGCCGGCCACGAGGGCGTCGAGGTGGTCGAGGCCGACGAGGTGAAGGATGGGGCCGAGCAGGCGTTCGGGCCGGGCGCGGTCGTGAGCACCGCCGGCGCGGTGGCGGCCGGGATCGCTGCCGCCGCCGGCTGGGCCGCCCGCGACGACGCCGAGCCGCCCGCCTCCGACGGCTCAGCCCTCCAGGTCGAGGCGTCAGCCGACGACCTGCCGCACGACGACCCGGCGGCGAGCGACATCGCCGACGAGCCCACCGTCAAGGTCGACACCCGGGTGTGGACCGTGCCCGAGGTG
>JBHAES010000372.1:0-12898 GCA_041855725.1 Actinomycetota bacterium | reverse complement strand
TGCTCACGAGCCCTCCTCCTGCCTCAGCTCCTGCTGCCGGGCCCGTGCCCGGGCCAGCTCGGCGTCGCTCCCGATCGCCGACAGCGCCATCAGCTCGGCCTTCATGGCGTGGCGCCGCTCCGCCTCCGCGCCGTGGCCGCCGTCCAGGTCGAACACGTGCAGGTAGAGCCGCCGCTCGCGCCGCGGCGCCTCCACCACGAGCGTGCCGGGCACCAGCGACACGAGGGCGGCGGTGAGCACGTGCACGATGTCGGACGACGTCAGCAGGTCGACGCGCACGATCCCGGGCCGCATCGCCACGTCGCGTCGGAACGAGTAGGCCGCCAGCCGGAACGACGCCACGACGAGCTCCCGCAGCAGCCACGCCACCATCCGCAGGCAGCCCAGCGGCCGCAGCCGGCCCGAGAACAGCACGGCGGGCATGGGGAACACGACGCTGACGAGGTAGCCGACGAGGACGCCCGACAGCACGACGGTCAGGTCGAGGTGGCCCCACAGCAGCACCCACACGACGGTCAGGGCGGCGATGGTGCGACCCTGCCAGCGGAACCGCGCCCGCGTGCGGACCCTCACGACCTCACCTCCGAGAGCACCGTACGGGCGTAGTCGTCGCCGCGCAGCGCCGCCGCCGCCCGGTCGGTGTAGCCGTACACCGGTCCGGCGAGCAGCGTGATCGACAGGGTCACCGCCACGAGTGCGCCGGCGGTCAGGGTCTGCAGGACGGGCAGCCGCACCGGCTCGGGGCCCTGGTCGGGCTCGTCGGGCTGGCCCGCCGGCCCGGCCCAGAACGCCCGGCTCCAGATCTTCGCCACCGCGAAGAGGGTGAGCAGGCTGGTGACCACGCTGCCGGCCACCAGCGCCCAGGCGAGCGGGGTGCCGGCCTCGGCGCCCGCGTCTAGCAGGCCGAGCTTGCCGATGAAGCCCGACATCGGCGGGATCCCGGCGAGGTTCATGGCCGGGATGAAGAACAGGGCGCCGAGCGCGGGCGACACGGCGGCGAGGCGGCCGAGCCGGTCGATGGAGGTGGTGCCGCCGACCCGTTCGATCACGCCCACCACGAGGAACAGCGCGGTCTGGATGGTGATGTGGTGGGCGGTGTAGAAGATCGCGCCCGACAACCCGGCGTGGGTGGCCAGGCCGATGCCGAAGACCATGTAGCCGATGTGGCTGACGAGGGTGAACGACAGGATCCGCTTGATCTCGGCCTGCGCCACGGCGCCGGCGATGCCGATGAGCATGGTGAGCAGCGCCGCCGCCATGAGCAGGGTGGTGAGGGGCCGGTCACCGAACAGCAGGGTCTGCGTACGCAGGATCGCGTAGACGCCGACCTTGGTGAGCAGGCCCGCGAACACGGCGGTCACGGGCGCGGGGGCGGTCGGGTAGGAGTCGGGCAGCCACGCCGACAGGGGGAACACCGCCGCCTTGATGGCGAACACGGTGAGCAGGATCAGCTGCAGGGCGCCCTGCGCGTTGCCGTCGAGGGCCCCGAGCCGCTCCGACAGCTGCGCCATGTTGACGGTGCCGGTGGCCGCGTACACGGCCGCGATGGCGACCAGGAACAGCGAGCTCGACAGCAGGTTGACCACCAGGTAGGTCGACCCGGCGCGGATCCGGTCGGCGGTGCCGCCCAGGGTCAGCAGCACGTACGAGCTGAACAGCAGCATCTCGAACCCGACGAACATGTTGAACAGGTCGCCGGCGAGGAACGCGTTGGAGACACCGGCCGACAGCAGCAGGAACGTGGGGTGGAAGATCGACACCGGGGTCTCGACCTTGCGCTCCTCGGTGTCCTGGCCGGTCGCGTACACGTGGACGGTCAGGGTGACGACCGAGGCGACGAGCAGCATGAGGGCGCTCAGCCGGTCGGCGACCAGCGCGATGCCCAGCGGCGCCTGCCACCCGCCGACCCACAGGAACTGCACCCCCTGGGTGTCGGCACGGTAGAGGAGCACCGCGGTGACGACCGGTACGGCGACCAGGCACAGGGTCGAGACGAGGCGCTGCAGCCGCGGCACCTGGCCCAGCAGCAGGGTGATGCCCGCGCCGAGCAGCGGGATCAGGATGGGCAGCGTCAGCAGGTTGGTCACTCGCTCACCACGTCCTCTCCGGTGTCGGCGAAGGTGATCGACTCGAACGAGTCAGACGCCTCGTCGCGCTCGGCCAGCTGGCGGATGCGGGCGTCCTCGATGTCGTCGCTCACCTCGTCGTGGCCGTGGAGCTGGAAGCTGCGGTAGGCGAGGGCCAGGGTGAAGGCGACGATCGCCAGCGTGATGACGATCGCGGTGAGCACCATCGCCATGGGGAGCGGGTCGGCGGCGCGGCTCGCGTCGGTCGTCCCCACGAAGGGCGGGTCGCCGGCGGGCCCGGCAGCCACGAGGAACAAGATGTTGACCCCGTTGCCGAGCACCACCACGCCCATCAGGATGCGGGTGAGGGAACGCTCGGTGAGCAGGTAGGTGCCGCAGGCGACGAGCACCCCCGCGACGACCGCGAGCGTGAGGTTGGGGCTCACCGGGCCCCTCCCCGGCGGGGACGGGCGGGCCGCAGCCCGTGGATGCCGGAGCGCCTGGGGTCGGCGGGCAGGGCCCGGCTCGACTCGGCGTACGGCACCGGGGCGATGTCGTCAGCCTCCTGCAGGTCGATACCGCGGCCCAGCGAGCGCCCGATGTCGAGCAGCACCCCCATGACGATGAGGTAGACGCCGACGTCGAACACGGTCGACGAGACCAGGTGCACCTCGCCGAACAGCTCGACGGTGCCCCACGGCGTCGCGAGCGACTCGAGCGGCGGCACGCGTACGGAGACGTCGTAGCTCTGGAAGATGCGCCCGCCGAGCAGGGCCGGGGTGACCGCGGAGCAGAACGCCACCACCAGCCCGGCGCCGAGCAGCTTGCCGGCGTCGTACGGGGCGGCGTGGTCGAGCTCGCTGCGGCCGGCGGCAAGGTAGCGCACGAGGAGGGCCATGCCGCCGACGAGGCCGCCGGCGAACCCGCCGCCGGGCAGGTTGTGGCCGGCGAGCAGCAGGTAGACCGACACGACGATCATCACCGGGAACAGCAGCCGGGTCATGACCTCGAACATCAGGGACTTGTCCTGGGGCGCGAGGTCGTGGGCGGTCGCGAGCCAGCCGCGGCGGCCACCGGCCCGCTGGATCGGGGACCGGTCGACCGCCGACACCCGGGACCGCAGGTGGATCAGGCTGGCGACGCCGGTGGCGGCGATGACGAGCACCGACACCTCGCCGATGGTGTCCCAGGCGCGGGTGTCGACGAGCAGCACGTTGACGATGTTGAGGCCGTAGCCGAACTCGTAGGCGGCCCGGTGGTAGTCGACCGACACGGGCACGGCGGCGCGCGAGCCCGCGGCGAACACGATCAGCAGGGTCACGGTGACCCCCACCGACGTCGCCAGCAGCACCAGCCACCACCGGGTGGCCGGCAGGGGCCGGGAGGTGAAGTACTTCGGCAGCGTGCGCAGCACGAGGAGGAGCACCACCACCGACACCGTCTCGACGAGGATCTGGGTGAGGGCGAGGTCGGGGGCGCCGTGGAGGAGGAACAGGGTGGCGGTGCCGTAGCCGGTGACCCCGACGAGCAGCGCCGCCTTGATACGGCCGCGGGCCGTGGCCGCGGCGAGCGCGCCGCCGACGGTCACGACGCCGACGGCGGCCTGGGCCCAGGTGTCGTAGAGCCGGTACGACGAGGGCCACGCCTGGGCCGTCAGGAGGCTCGACCACACGAGCACCACCATGGTGGTGAGGATCGTCGACAGGTAGGCCGCGACGGAGCCGCGCTGGAGCCGGGCGGTGACCTCGACGGCGAGCCGGTCGACCATCTCCATGCTGCGCTGGTACCACACCTCGGCGCCCGGCACCGGCGGGAAGGTGGCCTGGGCGGCGCTGATGCGCTCGCGCCAGCGGAACAGCGCCACGCCGGCCACCACGGCGACCGCCGACAGGGCGAGCGGCAGGTTGAGGCCGTGCCACAGGGCCAGGTAGCCGGGCTCCCCCACCGGCACGCTCGTGGCGTACGGGAGGAACGCCGCGGTGAGCGGGGCGCCGCACCACGCGAGCCCGACGCCGGCGAGGCTGAGCAGGATCGGCGGGGTCACGAGGCCGGCCGGGTTGCGGTGGGCCTCGGAGTCGGGCCGGTCGGGCTTGGTGGCGAACGCGCCCCACCAGAACCGCAGCGAGTAGGCCATGGTGATGGCGGAGGCGAACACCACCCCCGCGACGAGCAGGGCCGCCGGCAGCGGGGGCAGCAGGTCGTGGTGCAGCGCGAGCAGCGCCTCGTACGCGGACTCCTTGGCGACGTAGCCGAGCAGGGGCGGCAGCCCGGCCATCGACGCGGCGGCGAGCGCCGCGGCGGCGGCGACGAACGGCATGCGGCGCCCGACGCCCGACAGCCGGGTGAGGTCGCGGGTGCCGGTGGCGTGGTCGACCACGCCCACGACGAGGAACAGGGCGCCCTTGAACAGGGCGTGGGCCAGGGTCATGGCGATGCCGGCGAGGGCGGCGGCCTGGGTGCCGATGCCCAGCAGGAGCACGAGGAACCCGAGCTGCGACACGGTGCCGTAGGCGAGGAGCAGCTTGAGGTCGGTCTGCCGCAGCGACCGCCAGCCGCCGACGACCATGGTGGTGACGCCGAGGACGGCGACGACGGGCCGCCACGCCCCGACGGCGGCGAAGGCGGGCGTCATGACGGCGACGAGGTAGACGCCGGCCTTCACCATCGTGGCGGCGTGCAGGTAGGCCGAGACCGGGGTGGGGGCCGCCATGGCGCCCGGGAGCCAGAAGTGGAACGGCACGAGGGCGGACTTGCTGAGCGCCCCCGCCAGCACGAGCATCGCGGCCACGCCGGCGACCGGTCCCTGCGGCGGGTCGGCGAGCACGGCGGCCATCGAGAAGGTGCCGGCCCGGGTGCCGAGCGCGACGATGCCCACGAGCATCGCCAGGCCGCCGGTGGTGGTGACGATGAGGGCGGTCATGGCGGCGGCGCGGTTGGCGCGGCGGCTCGGGTCGTGGGCGATGAGCAGGAACGAGAAGACCGTGGTCAGCTCCCATCCCACGTAGAGGATCACGAGGTCGTCGGTGCCGACGAGCAGGAGCATGGCCCCGGCGAACGCGGTGAGCAGGCCGCCGGTGCGCGCGACGGCCGCGTCGGTGAAGTACCACCGCGAGTAGGCCAGCACGAGCGCCCCGATGCCGCTGACCAGCAGCGCCATCGCCCACTGCAGGAAGCCGAGTCGCAGGTCGATGGTGACCCCGAGCGCCGGGATCCAGCTCAGCGACCAGCCGGGCGTGTCGCCGCGCAGCACCGCCGGTCCCACCTGCAGCAGCCAGCCGAACGTGACCGCGGGCACGACCGCGAGCACCAGGTAGGCCCGCCGCCCGAGCCCGCGCGCGAGCAGGGGCGCAGCCGCGCCCGCGGCGAGGTGGACCAGGATGAGGGCTGGGAGCACGGACGAGCCTTTCACCCCGCCGGTGGCGGCTCGAAGGTACGTGGGACGCGCTCATGATAGCCGAGGCGTCTGGCGGCCGACGCGGTCGGCACGCGGCATGGTCACGACCCGGTTCCCCACCTGGGGAGCCACCCGAGAGCCCCCGCCCCCACGCGATGGCGACGGCCGACCCGCGCCGCGGCCCCGCCGTGGGGCGGGGCCGCGAACCGGTGCCGGTGAGTGGTCAGTCGATCCGGACGAGGGGCTGGCCGCCCTGGACGGCGTCGCCCTTCTCGACGAAGATCTCGGCCACCGTGCCAGCCTGCGGCGCGGTGATCTCGGTCTCCATCTTCATCGCCTCGAGCACCAGCAGCACCTCGCCCGCCTCGATCGCCTGGCCCTCCTCCACGAGGATGCGGGCCACCGACCCGGCCAGCGGCGCGGTGACACCGCTCGCGGGGGCCGCCGGCACCGACGCGCGGGTCGGCACGTGGGCGCTGCCGCCGTGGCCGCCGACGATGATCGCGCCGAGCGACTGGCGCTCCTGCTCCTCGACCTCGACCTCGACCTCGTAGGGGATGCCGTTGACGGTCACCTTCAGCTTCATCGGTCCAACTCCCGTTGTCGTCGTGGTCATCGCAGGTGCAGGGGCGCGTGGTTGAGCTGGCTGCGGCGGGTGGCCGACTGCCAGGCCAGGTTCGCCCCGAACCGGGCCTGGCGCCGACGCGCCCGGTGACCGAGGTAGGCGGCCACCGCGGCGGCGATGGCCACCCTGACGTCCTCGGGCACGTCGTTGGCGTGCAGCAGCTTGAGGCTCTTGAGCTCGGTCTCGAGGTGCTCCACCCGGTCGGCGAGCGTACGGACGAGGTCGAGCAGCTCGACGTCCTGGTCGGTCATGGCGTCCTCCTCACGCCGGGCCGAGGCCGTGCTTCTTGGCCGGCCGCAGCTCACGCTTGTTGATGAGCAGCTCGAGCGCCATCGCCACCTTGCGCCGGGTGTCGGCGGGGTTGATGATGTCGTCGACCAGCCCCCGCGACGCCGCCACGAACGGGGTCGAGAAGGTCTCCCGGTACTCCTCCACCAACTCGGCCCGGCGGGTGTCGGGGTCGTCGGCCGCGTCGATCTCGCGCTTGAACACGACCGCCGCCGCCCCCTCGGCGCCCATGACCGCGATCTCGGCGGTGGGCCAGGCGAACACCTGGTCGGCGCCGAGGTCCTTGGAGCACATGGCGAGGTAGGCGCCGCCGTAGGCCTTGCGCAGCACCACCGTGACCTTGGGCACCGTAGCCGCCGAGTAGGCGTACAGCATCTTCGCGCCGTGGCGGATGATGCCGCCGTGCTCCTGCGCCACGCCCGGCAGGAACCCGGGCACGTCCACGAGGGTCACGATGGGGATGTTGAAGGCGTTGCAGAACCGGATCTGACGCGACGCCTTGTCGGAGGCGTTGATGTCGAGCACGCCGGCCATCACGTTGGGCTGGTTGGCGATGATGCCGACCGTGCGGCCGTTGATGCGGGCGAAGCCCACCACGATGTTGGTGGCGTAGCCGGCCTGCACCTCCAGGAAGTCGGCGTGGTCGACGAGCCGGGCGATCACGTCGCGCACGTCGTAGCCCTTGGTGCCCTCGACCGGGACGATCGCAGCCATCTCGTCGTCGGCCTCCACGTACGGGTCGGGGTCGACGACAGGCGGGTCCTCGGTGTTGTTCTGCGGCAAGAAGCTGAGCAGCTTCTTGGCGATGAGGATGGCCTCGTCGTCGTCGGCGGCGACGAAGTGGATGTTGCCCGAGATCGCCATGTGGGTGTCGGCCCCGCCCAGCTCCTCCTGGGTCACCTGCTCACCGGTGACCTGCTGGATCACGCCCGGGCCGGTGATGAACATGTTGGCCTTGCGGGTCTGGATGATGAAGTCGGTGAGGGCCGGCGAGTACGCGGCCCCGCCGGCGCACGGCCCGGCGATGATCGACACCTGCGGCACCGCGCCCGACAGCTTCACGTTGGAGTAGAACACCTGACCGTAGCCGGACAGCGAGTCGATGCCCTCCTGCACCCGGGCGCCGCCCGAGTCGTTGATGAAGATGAACGGCGTGCCGCACTTGAGGGCGGACTCCATCATCTGCACGACCTTGAGCGAGTGGGTCTCGCCGGCCGAGCCCCCGACGACGGTGAAGTCCTGGCTGGCCACGTGCACCGGGCGCCCCAGCACGGCGCCGGAACCGGTGACCACGCCGTCGGCGGGCATGTCGGCCTTGTCCATGCCGAACGTGACCGTACGGTTCTTGCGGAACAGCCCGATCTCCTGGAACGTGTCCTGGTCGAGCAGGGCCTCGAGGCGCTCGCGGGCGGTCATCTTGCCCGCCTTGCGCTGCTTCTCCAGCCGCGCCTCGCCGCCGCCGAGCCGGGTCCTCACCCGGGCCTCGTGCATCTCGTCGATGCGGGTCTGCATCGACTTGGTCTTCTTCGTGATCTTCGCCATCGTCATGCCCTCTCGACCTTGACGCTGTGCTCGCGTCCACCCACCGACACCTTGTAGGTGATGGGACCGGTGACCGCCTTGGCCACCCCGGACGCCGCCTGCCGCTCCTGCTCCAGCTGCTCAGGCGTCTTGCCCACGTTCTTCGGCCCCTCGTCCCGGGTCTTGAAGAAGCCGGGTGCGACGCCGGGGAACATGGCGTAGGTGAGGACGTCCTCGTCGGAGCCGTCGGCCCCCTCGAGCTTGCTGGCCTCGTCGACGAGGGTGTCCCACTCGGGCTGCAGGTGGTTGGCGGGCCGGTCGTCGATGGGGTCCTTCTTGGTCTGCGCCTGAGCGGCGGCGACCACCTCGGGGTCACGCTCCCCCATGCACTCGCCGTAGTAGCCGAGCATGAGGTCGGCGAACTCGCCGGTCAGCACCTTGTAGGGGCCCATGAGCACGTTGAACACGGCCTGCGTGCCGACGATCTGGCTCGACGGGGTGACCAGCGGCGGGTGACCGGCGGCCGCCTTCACCTTCGGCACCTCGGCCATCACCTCGCGGATCTTGTCGCCGGCGCCCTGCTGCTTGAGCTGGGACTCCATGTTCGACAGCATGCCGCCGGGGATCTGGCTGGAGAAGATGTCGGTGTCGACGAGGGTGGCCGACTCGAACTGCGCGTACTTCGGCCGGATCTTGGCGAAGTGGTCACGGATCCGCAGCAGGCAGTCCGGGTCGAGGTCGGTGGTGTAGCCGGTACCCTCGAGCATCGCCACCAGCGACTCGGTGGGGTTGTGGCCGGGGCCCAGCGACATCGACGAGATGGCCGTGTCGACCACGTCGGCCCCCGCCTCGATGGCCTTCTGCAGGCTCACGAGGGTGACGCCGGTGGTGGAGTGGCAGTGCACGTTGACCTGCACGTCGCCGTAGGTCTCCTTGATCGCCTTCACGATGTCGTAGGCGGGCTGCGGCTGCAGCAGGGCCGCCATGTCCTTGAGCGCGATCGACTGGGCGCCCATGTCGAGCAGCCGGCCGGCGAGCTTCACGTAGCCCTCGGTGGTGTGCAGCGGCGAGATGGTGTAGCAGATCGTGCCCTGGGCGTGCTTGCCCACCTTCGTGACCGCGTTCATGGCGCGCTCGAGGTTGCGCGGGTCGTTGAGGGCGTCGAACACTCGGTAGACGTCCATGCCGTTCTCGGCGGACTTCTCCACGAACTTGTCGACGACCATGTCCTCGTAGTGGCGGTAGCCGAGCAGGTTCTGGCCGCGCAGCAGCATCTGCAGCCGCGAGTTCGGCATCAGCTCGCGGAAGGTGCGCAGCCGGACCCACGGGTCCTCGTTGAGGAAGCGGATGCACGCGTCGTAGGTGGCTCCGCCCCAGCACTCGACGCTCCAGTAGCCGGCCTTGTCGATGTCGGCGCACGCGTCGACCATGTCTTCGAGGGCCATGCGCGTGGCCATCAGGCTCTGGTGCGCGTCTCGCAGGACGAGCTCTGTGACACCAATCGTTCGGGGACTCATGGGACTCATCCTTCCAGAGCGGTCCGCCTCGCGGGCGGCCGGGGGGCAGGTCGGCGCGGACCGGCTGCGGCCGGAGCCTGCCGAGACCGCCCCGCAGGCACCTCGAGGGGGCCGTCGAGGGTCGCCAGGTGCCGTACGAAGGTCACAGACCCCTGCTCAGGTGGTCACAGCAACCTCACAGGCCCGCTCGGCTGAATGGTCTCAACGACCACCGACCGACCACTGGACTGGAGCCCTGCACATGACCCTCGCCATCGCATATGCCGCCGACGCCGTCGCGATCCTCGCGCTCGTCTTCGGCCTGTACTTCCCCCGCCACCGCCGCAAGGACCTCGTGGCGGCCTACCTGGGGGTGAACATCGGCGTGCTGGCCGTCAGCACCGTGCTGCTGAACGGGGCCGCCACCCTCGGCCTGGGGCTCGGCCTGTTCGGCGTGCTGTCGATCATCCGGCTCCGCTCCGACGAGCTGGCCCAGCACGAGGTGGCCTACTACTTCAGCGCCCTGGCGCTCGGCCTGCTCGGCGGGCTGGCGACCGAGCCCATCTGGCTCAGCGTCACGCTCATGGCCGTGATCGTGGCCGGCATGTGGGTCGCCGACCACCCCCGGCTGCTCGGCGGCTACCGCCGCGAGGTGATCCAGCTCGACCGGGCCATCGGGTCGCAGCCTGAGCTGGTGGCCTACCTGGAGCAGCGCCTCGGCGGCGTCGAGGTGAAGCACGTGACCGTGCAGAAGCTCGACCTGGTCAACGACCTCACGCTCGTCGACGTCCGCTACCGGACGGTCGCCAAGGCCCTCGCCGACGCCCCCGAGCTGGAGCGGATCCGATGAGCACCCTCATGATGGAGACCCTGCTGCACGACCTGGACGCCGTCAGCCTCGGCGACCTCGTCGAGCAGGCAGCGCTCCTGGTGCGGGTCGACCGCAAGTACGTGCTGTCGCGGGCCGACGCGGAGATGCTGGTGGCCACGCTGCCCCGCGCGACACGGGCCCTGGAGATCGACGGGGGGCGCCGGTTCGGCTACTCGTCCCTCTACTACGACACCGTCGGCCTCGACGCGTTCCGGCAGACGGCCCAGCGCCGCCGCCGCCGCTTCAAGGTGCGGACCCGGGCGTACGAGACGGGCGGCAGCTTCTTGGAGGTCAAGACCCGCCTCGGCGCCCGCACCGTCAAGGAGCGGGTGCCGTGGGGGCTGCCGGCCGACGAGCAGCTCGACCTGGCCGGTCTCACGTTCGTGCTCGACCGGCTCGGCAGCGCCGGGCTGGGTGACCCGGACCTGCTCGTGCCAGCCCTGTGGACCCGGTACCGTCGCTCCACCCTGCTGCTGCCGGAGGGGGCGCGGCTCACCATCGACGGCGACCTGACCTGGGAGGACGCCCGCAGCGGCGCGTTCCTGGCGCGGCCCGACCTGACCGTCGTGGAGACGAAGTCGGGCTCGTCGCCCTCGTCGGCCGACCGCGCGCTCTGGTCGCTGGGCCACCGGCCCACGGCGATCTCGAAGTACGCGACCGGCCTCGCCGCCCTCCACCCCGACCTGCCCCGCAACCGCTGGGCCAGGCTGCTCCACCGGAGCTTCCGCTGACGGCCCGAGCCTCGCTCACCGCCCCGGCCCGCCGCCGGGGCAGCCGCAGCGGCGACGGCTGACGCAGGCCCCTGGTCAGGGCCCGCGTCATGAACGCCCGCAGCGCGTCGCGGCGGGGGTGCAGGCCCCGCCGACGGCGCACGGTGGTCAGCCGCGGGCGACCACAGCCCGCCTCCTGGCCAGGAGGCGGGCTCAGCCGTGCCTTGCTCTCCCGACCACCCGGCTCGTACGGCGCCAGACGTCCTAGACGACGTCGTCCCCGCGGTGGTCGCGGGGACGACGTGGTTGCCGCCGTGGCGTCCGGGTCAGGCCTCGGTGCTCGACACGATGCGGGTGAGGGAGTCCTCCCAGTGCTTCTCGAGGACGGCGGGGTCGAGGTCGCCGATGTGCTCGTGGCGGATCTCGAGCAGCGTCTCGGCGTCGCCCTGGGCGATGAGGTGCAGGTCGACGAGCGTGCGCGGCGCCTCGTCGTCGGCGTGCCACGAGAACCGGATCTGCTCGAGGGGGTGGAAGGAGCGGGTGACGCCGTAGGTGCCGTCGTCGGCCTGCCACCGGTCGCCCTTGTCGCCGAGCCTGCCGCCCGGCCCGAGGAGGGCCTCCATGCCCTCGGTGGTCATGAGGACCTGCCACACGTTCTTGACGGGATGCGACACCACGCGGCTGACGACCACCGTGGTGTCTGGCTGCTGCGACTCGATCTGCTCCGTCATGCTGACCTCCGTGTCGACCGCGGGCCCTGCGCTGGGCCCGTGGTGGGCTGTTGCTGGGGCCGGATGGACCGGCTTGCGTCACACCCTAGCCCTGCCGCGCACCCCCGCGGCAAGCCATCGGCGGATGTGTCGGCGTCGTTCCCGGTGCGACTGGGAACCGACCCCTGCGGCACGGCGCCCGGGCCCGATCCCGGCGGCCACCTCAGCCGCCCGTGACCACCACGTCCGCCCGCTCGTACGGCCGCTGCAGGGCGACGTAGGCGTCCTCGCGGGGCAGCCACCTGGTCGACCAGCACTGCCACCGGGCGCCGCCGTCGCGGGTCCGGGCGCGGTCGAGGCGGACGTCGCGGTCGGCGTCGACCCAGACCCGTACGTCCCACGGCACCGCGACGGCGACGTCGGTCGTCCGGACGCCTTCGACGACGACGGGCCGCCCAGCCGGTACCACGACCTCGTCGCCGGGCCGGGCGGAGGTCCAGTGCCAGCGGCGGTAGCGGCCGTCGCGGCCGGCCGCCACCGGCTGGTACACCTCGGCGACGAACCGTTCGTGCTCCCACAGGGGACGGCCGGGGCGGGAGAGGTCGTCGCCGGCGACGACGGTGGCGCCGAGCACCTCGGCGAGGAGGGCGGCGAACGTGGTCTTGCCGGCGCAGCTGGGCCCGTCGACGCCGACGAACCCGGAGCGCCCGGGCGGCACCCGGACGGCGAGGAGGCGGGCCACCTCGGCGGCGGCGTCGGTGAGGTGGGTCATGGGGTGAACCCTGCCGCGACGAGCGCCTCGCGGGCGAGGGAGACGAGGTAGAGCGACCCGGTGACCAGGTGCGGGCCGGGCCGCTCCAGCAGCCGGCGCAGCCCGTCGTCGAGGTCGGGGGCGACCTCCGCGGTGAGCCCGAGGCGGCGGGCGGCGGCGGCCACCTCGGCGCTCGGGAACGACTGCTTGGTCTTGTCGCCGCTGCCGACGCGGTAGCCGGTCACCACCAGGTGCGACGTGATCGGGGCGAGGGCGGCGAGGGTGTCGTCGAGCTTGTGGTCGGGCGCCGCCATGAGGGTGCACAGCACGGTGGCCCCCCCGGTGCCGCCGGCCCGCAGCGCGCCCACCAGGGCGGCCATCTTCTGCGGGTTGTGGGCGCCGTCGAGCACCACCTGCACCGGGCCGCGGGTGAGCGTCTCGAAGCGTCCGGGCGGCAGGTCGAGGT
>JBHAES010000371.1:0-2748 GCA_041855725.1 Actinomycetota bacterium | reverse complement strand
GGGCCGGCGTGATCGTCGCGGTCTGCCACGTGCTGCGCTACACCCCCCACACCCGCACCCTGACGCGGCTGCTCGCCGACGACGCGATCGGTGAGATCGTCTCGGTCGAGCACCTCGAGCCGGTGGGCTGGTGGCACATGGCGCACAGCTTTGTCCGCGGCAGCTGGCGGCGCGAGGACGAGTCCAGCCCCATGCTGCTGGCCAAGTCGTGCCACGACATCGACTGGCTGCTGCACGTGGTGGGCCGCCGCTGCGAGCGGGTGGCGAGCTTCGGCTCGCTGTCGCACTTCCGGCGCGCCCACCACCCGCCGGGAGCCGCCGACCGGTGCCTCGACTGCCCGCCGGCCGTCGAGCAGGGCTGCGCCTACTCCGCACCCCGGATCTACCGCACCGCGCTCGAGCGCAACGGCGGCGGGTGGCCGGTGGCGGTCCTCACCACCGAGCCGACCGAGGCGGGCGTGCTCGCGGCCCTGACGCACGGCCCGTACGGACGCTGCGTGTACGCCTGCGACAACGACGTGGTCGACCACCAGGTGGTGCAGCTGGAGCTCGAGGGCGGCGTCACCGCCTCGTTCACCATGACGGGGTTCTCGACGATGCGGGGCCGCAGCACCCGCATCTTCGGCACCCACGGCGAGCTGACGACCGACTCGCAGGTGATCACGGTCGACGACTTCCGCACCGGACGGCGCCGGGTCGTCGACACGGCCGAGGTCGGCGACGGCAGCCTCGCCACCGGCCACGGCGGCGGCGACGGGGGACTGGTCCTTGCCATGCTGGCCGCCGTGCGTGACGGGCGCCCCGAGCTCGTGTCGTCCGACGCCGACTCGAGCCTGGCGAGCCACCTGGTCGTGTTCGCCGCCGAGCGGGCGCGGCGCCGGGGCACGGTCGAGCCGGTGCCCGTGGCCTGACGGCGGTCAGTCCCGTTCGCGGATCTCCCAGCGGGACGCCGCGCCGAGGTCGGCCACCATCGAGGCGAAGGTCCCGCCGGCCGCCATGAGCTGCGCGGGGGTGCCCTGCTCGACGATCCGGGTCGGCGTCCCGCGGTCCCGGCCCGCCAGCACGTACACCTGGTCGGCGCCCATCACCGTCGAGAGCCGGTGGGCGATGACGATGACCGTCCGCCCCGCCGCCAGCTCGGCCAGCGTGGCGGTGACGGCGGCCTCGTTCTCGGCGTCGAGGGCGGAGGTGATCTCGTCCAGCAGCAGGATCGGGGCGTCCTTGAGGAAGGCGCGGGCGATGGCGACGCGCTGGCGCTCGCCGCCGGAGAGCCGCTGGCCGCCCTCGCCCACGCGGGTGCTGACCCCGTCGGGCAGGCGCTCGACGGTCTGGTCCAGGCCCGCTCGGCTGATCGCCTCCGCCACCTCGGCGTCGGTGGCCCCGGGCCGCCCGATCCGTACGTTGTCGGCGATCGTGGCGTCGAACAGGTAGACGTCCTGGAAGACCATGGCGGTCAGCGCCATCAGCCGGGAGGTCGCGACCTGGCGGACGTCGACCCCACCGACCGTGACGGCCCCGTCGGAGACGTCCCAGAACCGGGCGGCCAGCCGGGTCAGGGTGGACTTGCCGCACCCCGACGGCCCGACCAGGGCCGTGACCTGCCCCTCCCGGGCCACCAGCGACAGGTGGCGCAGCACCGGCTGGTCGGGGACGTAGCCGAACGTCACGTCGCGGAGCTCGATGGTGGTGCCGTCGGGCTCCTGCGGCTGCGAGGGCTCGGGCAGCGTCGGGGTCTCGATGATCTCGCCGATCGCGTCGAGGCTGACCTGCGCCTTCTGCAGCTCGGAGGCGTACAGCACCGACTGGGAGATCGGGGTCGTGAACCGGGCCGCCATGAGCGCGACGGCCAGGTAGCCCGCCACGTCGAGCCCGCCGCCCAGCAGCAGGGCCAGCCCCGCCGCGAGCACCAGCGCGAAGAACGCCTGCGCCAGCACGCCGAAGGCCGTGGCGGGCCGGGACTGGGCGGTCAGCAGCGTCCGTACGGTGGCGTGCTCGGCCCGCAGGGCCGCGTCCAGCGGGGCCCACCGGGTGCCGCCGACGCCTTGGGCGCGCAGCACCGGCTGCAGCCGCGCCTGCTCGAGGACGCGGCCGGCCGTCTCGGCGCTGACCTGCGGCATCTCGCGCTGCTCGTGGCGCAGCAGCCGCATCGCCCAGCGCCACAGCACCCACACGACGGGGGCGGTCGCGACCATGACCAGGCCCAGCCGCCAGTCGTAGACCAGCGTCACGACGGCCGCCGTGGCGGGGGTGACCGCGGCCGAGATCACCTGCGGCAGCACGAGCGAGGCCAGGTGCGACAGCGTGTCGGTCTCGCGCGTGACGGCGGCCGACACCCGGCCGGTGGCCGCGGCGTCGAACCAGCCCAGCGGCAGCCTCGAGACCCGGGCCCCGATCTTGGCGATCACGTTGCCGCACACGTCGTAGGCCGAGATCCGGTTGGCGGCGGTCATCGCACCCGCCAGGATCGTCGCCGACAGGACGCCCAGGCCGCCCAGCAACCACAGCGCGGGCGCGGCCGAGGTCGGGTCGTCGGAGAGGAACCCGCGCAGGAACCAGACGAGCGCCCCGAACGCCAGGCCTTGGAGCACCGCGGCCACGACGTAGCCGGTGATCAGCAGGTACACCGAGGCGGGCCGGTCGAGATAGCGGCGGAACCGGTCAAGCATTCCGACCTCCCGTGAGGCTGTCGTGCTGGATCGCCCAGAGGGTGGCGTAGCGGCCACCCAGGGCCATCAGCTCGTCGTGGGT
>JBHAES010000370.1:0-7684 GCA_041855725.1 Actinomycetota bacterium | reverse complement strand
CGCCGTCGTGGTGCAGACCCTCGTGGCCGCCGACGTCTCGGGGGTGCTGTTCACCGCCGACCCGGTCACCGGGCGTCGCGACCGGGTGGTGGTCGACGCCACGTACGGCCTCGGCGAGGCTCTCGTCTCCGGCCAGGTCGAGCCCGACCACTTCGTCGTCGCCGACGGCGGGGTCGTGGTGGAGCGGACAGCCGGCGCGAAGGCGGTGGCGACCGTCCCCCGGCCGGGCGGCGGCGTCGACACGGTGGCGTACGAGGCGACCGACCGGCTCACCCTCACCGACGCCCAGCTGGTGGAGCTGGCGGCGCTCGGCCGGCAGGTCGAGGCGGCGCAAGGGTCGCCGCAGGACGTGGAGTGGGCGTGGGCCGACGGTCGGCTGTGGCTGCTGCAGGCGCGGGCGATCACGTCGCTGTTCCCGCTGCCGGAGGCGAACGGGTGGGACGGGTTCGCGGCGTGGCTGTCGTTCGGCTCGGTGCAGGGCATGCTCGAACCGGTCACCCCGCTGGGGCAGGACGCGCTGCGGCTCCTGGCGCTCGGGTTGTACCGGCTGGTCGGCGGCCGCGCCACGCACCCGGACGCGCTGCCGTTCCTGCAGGTGGCCGGCGAGCGGCTGTGGATCCGGGCCGACCGGGCGCTGCGCTCCCCGCTCGGGCACCGCCTGCTGCCGCGGCTGCTGCGGGTGGGGGACCCGGCGGCCGCCGCCATCGTCGCCGACCTCGACGAGCCCCGGCTGCGGCCGCCCGCTGACGCCCACGGCCTGCGGGCGGCGTTGCGGGGGCTGCGGGGGCTGCGCCCAGCGGCGCCGCTGCTCGCTCGCGTGGCTGCCCGGCTGCCGGTGCTGGTCACCGACCCGGCCCGGCTGCGCCGCCGCGTCGAGCACGACTGCGAGGCCCTCGTGGCGGCCGCCGTCCGCGACGAGGCGGAGGCGTCGAGCGCTGCGGCGGGCGAGCCGCGGCTGCGGGCCCGCGTCGACGCGATGGAACGCTCGCTGCGGCGCGCCTTCGCCACCATGCTGCCCGCGTTCGGGCCGGTGATGGCGCCCAACATCGTGGCGCAGCGCCGCATCGCCGCCCTCGGCGGGCCGGAGGCGCTGGCGACCTTGCGTTCCCTGGAAGGCAACGTCACCACGGCGATGGACCTCGCCCTGTGGCGGGTGGCCGAGACGGTGCGCGCCGACCCTGACGCGCTGGCCCGGTTCACGGCGGCGGCACCCGCCGGGCTCGCCGCCGACTATCGCGCCGGCCGGCTGGGTCCGGCGGTGACCGACGCGCTCGACGGCTTCCTGGCCTCGTACGGGATGCGGGGCGTCGGCGAGATCGACCTCGGCCACCCGCGGTGGCGCGACGACCCGACCGGGGTGATGGCGTCGCTGCAGGGCTACGCGGCGCTGCCCGACGACGCCAGCCCGGCAGCCGCGTACGAGCGGGGCCGGGTCGAGGCGCGTGAGACGTTGGAGCGGATCGTGGCCGACCTGCGCCGCCAGGGGCCGCTGGGTCGGCTGCGCGCCCGGGAGCTCGCGTTCCTGGTGTCGCGGGTGCGGGCGACGTTCGGGGCCCGTGAGACCCCCAAGCTCACCATCGTGCGCATCCTCGGCGTGACCCGCACCGGACTGGTCGCCTCGGGTGCCGAGCTGGTGGCGGCGGGCCGCCTCGAACGCGCCGACGACGTGGTGCTGCTGCGGGCGGCCGAGCTGCGTACGGCGTGGCGGGGCGACCCCGACGACCTGCGGGCGCTCGTCGCGCAGCGGCGGGCGACGTACGAGCGGGAGGCCCGGCGGGCCCGGGTGCCGCGGCTCCTCCTCGGCGACGGCCGCGCCTTCTTCGAAGGCCTCACCGGCGACGGCGCCCTCGTCGGCTCGCCGGTCTCGCCAGGGGTGGCCGAGGGCCGCGTCCGGGTGGTGCTGGCGCCCGCCGAGGCCGGCCTGCAGCCCGGCGAGATCATGGTCTGTCCCGGTACCGACCCGGCCTGGACCCCGCTGTTCCTCACCGCCGGCGGCCTCGTCATGGAGGTGGGCGGGATGATGACCCACGGCGCCGTCGTGGCCCGCGAGTACGGCCTGCCGGCGGTCGTCGGCGTCCACGAGGCGACCACCCGGCTCCGCACCGGCCAGCGGATCCGCATCGACGGCGCCACCGGAGCCATCACCCTCCTCGACTGAGCCCGCCCGCTGCCGAGGCGGCCCAGGCGCAGACACAGACTCGAGCCGAGATCGACTCCAACCTGCCCGACCACCCCACCCACTCGGTGGCGAGGTCCGCCAGCAGACACAGACTCGAGCCGAGATCGACTCCAATCTGTCCGGCGCTCCCGCCGCCAGGTCGGGTGCGTGGGGTCGGCTACCGCTCCGTGGAGCCGCACCCGCGTCGCCGCCGAGCCATGCCCACGAGCATCACCAACGCGGGTCGCAAGGATCGGAGCCGAGATCGACTCCCATCCGCACGGCCCTCGACAGAGGGGCGGGGTCCACAGAGGGGCGGGGTCCGCGGGCTCGGCCTGCTGGGATGCAGACTCGAGCCGAGATCGGCTCGAATCTGTGCCAGGGCCCCCGCCGACCAGTCGATGGTGCGGGCGGCGCCGGGTGGGGTCGGGCCCCAGCCGCGCCCGCGAGCATCACGTGGCGGCTGGGTGGAGGGGTCGGTGGGCCGTGGCTCACAGATGGGAGCCGAGATCGACTCGAACCTGCACCACCATCCCCGTCGGGATCGCGGGGACCAGCGACCCCGGGCCGGAGTCGAGGTCGACTCCCGTCCTCGCCTGGCGTCGGCGCGTCCTGGCGTCGGCGCGTCCTCCCGCCGGCGTCGCAGCGCGGTGCCGGCCGACCGACCTGGCCACCTCGCACCTCCGGCGGCCGACACGTCAGACTGTGCCCATGCGTCCGATGCTCGCCGTGCCCTCACCTGTCCCCGGTGTGCCCCCGACGGGGCCGGAGTGGGTCCACGAGGTGAAGTGGGACGGGGTGCGGGTGATGGCGGAGGTGTCCGGCGGCCAGGTGCGGCTGACGAACCGTACCGAGGGTGAGGTCACCGCCGCCTACCCCGAGATCGTCGCCACGGTGGGCGGGCTGCCCGACCTGCTCGTCGACGGCGAGGTGGTGGCGTTCGACGCGACGGGCCGCCCGACGCTGCAGGCGATCGCGCACCGCATGCACGTACGCGACCGGGGCCGCACGGCCCGGCTTGCGAAGGCTCGCCCGGTGACCTACATGGTGTTCGACCTGCTGCGGCTCCAGGGCACCGAGCTGCTGCGCGTGCCCCTGGCCGAGCGGCGGCACCTCCTCGACGGGCTCGGCCTCGACGAGGTGACGCTGCCGCACCTGGGGCGACCCTGCTGGCGGCTGTCGGAGCTGCACGACGACGGTGACCTGCTCGCCCAGGTCACCCGGCAGGCCGAGCTGGAGGGGGTGATGAGCAAGCGGCGCTCGTCCCCGTACGTGCCGGGCGCCCGCAGCGACGACTGGGTGAAGGTGCCGCACCGCACCGAGCTGGTCGGCGTGATCGGCGGCTGGGTGCCCGAGACCGACAACACGTCACGGCTCGGGTCGGTGTGGCTCGGCCACGCCACCGACGAGGCCACCTTCGCGACCCGCCCGGTGCTGTATCCCCTGGCCCGGGTGGGGTCGGGCCTCTCCCACGCGCAACGCGACGACCTGTTGCAGGTGCTGCGCGAGATCGAGACTCCCACCTGCCCGTTCGACCCGCGACCCGACGCCCCCGAGGTGCGGCGCACCACGTGGGTCGAGCCGCTGCTGTGCGTGCAGATCCGCTACCTCGGTCGCTCCGAGAGCGGCACCCTGCGCCAGCCGGTGCTGCGGGCGCTGCGCCCCGACGTGCTGCCGGTCGACGCCGCGTACGCCGACCTGCTGGAGGTGGAGGGGTAGCGTGGCGGACGGGCCGGCACGGACCTCACCGGAACACCACTCGGTCATCGGTTCGTCACAAGGTCGACGTCCGACAGCGCGGCGACACGCGGAGCCGACCTGCCACGTATCGAGTCGACCTGTCACCGCTCGAGCGCACCTGTCACTTCTCGAGCCGGGCCCGACTCGAACGATGACAGCTCGACTCCTGAGGTGACAGCTCGACTCGAACAGTAACGCGGAACGAGGGCCGGATCGACACGGCGGCCCCCGCGCGCGAGACGGGTCTCCGCCGGCACGACGACCCGGACCTCACGCGGCGAGGTGCTGGGCGCACCAGGTCGCCAGCGGAGCGGCACCGGCACCTCCACCAACCCCCACTTCCGAGTCGAGCACCGCCACGAGAAGCTGGCCGGGGGCGACGTGCCCCGTACGGGTGTCGGACCCGCTCGACGCGACCGCCACGGTTCGGAGGGGTCGTGAGCAGGGGTCGGCAAGGATTGGAGCCGATCTCGACTCCAATCTTCGAAGTTGCGCCCGACAAGGGGAAACTCGCAAAGACAGGGGCGGTGTCCACCCCTCGGCGCCACCTGGACAGCTCGGCGGGGTCAGCCGCGCAGTGTGACGTCAGGCAGGTCGGCGCCGAGCCCGAGGGCCCGGACCGGGGGTCACACCTCGACGACCCAGCCGTACGGGTCGGCGGCGCGGCCGTACTGGATGTCGAGCAGCCGCTGCCGCAGCAGCCGGGTCTGCTCCCCCATGGCGCCGCCGTCGACGCTCACGTCGTCGCCGTCGGGGGTGCGCAGCCCGCTGATCGGGGTGATCACGGCTGCGGTGCCGCACGCCAGCACCTCACGGATCGCGCCGGAGCGCACCCCCTCGACCACCTCGGCCACGTCGATGCGCCGCTCCACCGGCGTCAGCCCCACCGACGGGGCGAGGGTGAGCAGCGAGTCACGGGTCACACCGGCGAGGATCGTGTCGGTGAGGGCGGGGGTGACGAGCTCGTCGGCGTCGGTGACGAACATCACGTTCATCGTGCCGCACTCCTCCACCCAGCGGTGCTCCACCCCGTCGAGCCACAGCACCTGCCCGCAGCCGTGCTCGTGGGCCTGGCGGGCCGCAGCCAGCGACGCGGCGTAGTTGCCGCCGCACTTGGCGGCGCCGGTGCCGCCGGGGGCCGCCCGCGTGTACGAGGGGGTCACCCACAGCCGCACCGGGTCGGGGTAGAAGGGGCCGGCCGGCGTGGTGACGACCGCGTACGTGTAGCGCTGCGCGGCCCTGACACCGAGGAACGTCTCGTCGGCGATCATGAACGGGCGCACGTACAGCGACTGCTCGCCGGCCGGGTCGGGCACCCACGCCCGGTCGAGGTCGACGAGGGCGCGTACGGAGTCGACGAAGTCGGCCACGGGCAGCGCGGGCATCGACATCCGCTCGGCGGAGCGGGCGAACCGTTCGGCGTTGCGGTGCGGCCGGAACAGGACGACGCCCCCGTCGGGGCGACGGTACGCCTTGAGCCCTTCGAAGATCTCCTGCGCGTAGTGCAGCACCCCGGCGGCCGGATGCATCGAGAACGGTTCCAGCGCCTGGATGCGACGCTCGTGCCAGCCCTGGTCGGCGGTCCAGCGGGCCACGGCCATGTGGTCGCCGTAGTGGTCGCCGAGGACCGGGTGGGCCAGCGCTGCCGCCCGCGCCTCAGGGCTGAGCCGGTGGTCGCTGCGTACGACGGTGAAGGGGGCCATAGGGGGATCGTACGGGGCCAGCCGCACCACCCACCTCCCGCGTCCGAGACAGGGCGTACCGGTCGGCGTGCCCCCTTCCTCGACTAGCCTGACGGCGGTCGAACACACCCTCGAGGAGAGACATGACCCGCTCCACCCGTCCCGCTGTCCATACCGCCGGCCGCGCCGCCGGGCTCGCCCTGGCGGCCGCCCTCGCACTCACCGGCTGCGGCGCTGGTGGCGCCACCACGCCGGGCGCCACCACCCCCAGCGCCTCCAGCACCCCGACGCCCACGGCTCCCCAGCCGGGTGCCACCCTCGAGGCCGGCGCGTTCGCCGACCGTCTCGTGGCCGGGGCGTCGTCGTTCACGACGATGTCGGTGAAGGTGGTCGATGGCAAGCTCTCCGCGAGCGGCGTCATGGACCAGTCCGACCCCACCTCCCCCAAGCTAAAGGTCACCATGACCGACGGGAGCCAGTCCGTTGAGATCATCCACGTCGACGGCGTGACCTACGGGAAGCGGACGGGTGACGCGATGTACACGAAGCGTTCGGGGACCGGCAGCGAGTCGGTGGCGCCGGCTGATCTGATGAGAAAGGCCAAGGGCGGGGTCACGAAGGTTACCTACGAGGGCCCTGAGACCATCGACGGCGTCCCCACTGACCGCTACCTGGTCGAGACGACCGTCGAGGGCATCGGCACCATGCAGGTCTGGCTCGACTCCAAGGACCGCCCCGTGAAGGTGAGCCTCTCCGGCTCGACCACGAGCACCTACTCCGACTTCGACGAGCCGGTCACGATCACGGCGCCGCCCGCCTCCGAGATCTCCGGCTGAGCGTCTCCCAAGCCCGGCAACGGTAGGTTCCGTCTGCCCGGACGTCCCCGAGCGGCCTGATGCCTCCCAGGAGCCGGGACGGCTGCCGGCGGATGGGCGGACTGCCGTAGGCTGTGCGCGTCCACCGAACCTCGTGAGGAGACCGATACATGACCATCGCTGCCCGCATCGCAGCACTCGCCCTCACCGGCACCCTGGCCCTCACCGGCTGCGGTGCCACCAGCGGCACCGGCGGCGCGAGCTCCGCCGCCAGCGCCACCTCGACCGCCGCCGCGTCAGCCGGCACGGTGGCCTTCGCACCCCCCGCCCCGGGGGAGAAGGTCACCGACCTGGACGGGTTCTTCGAGGCGTCCACCGCCGGGGCCGCAGCGATCAAGACCGCCACCGTGCGCAGCACCAGCCCGGGCCTGACGTTGTCGGGTGCGATGGACCAGAGCGACCTCTCGAACATCAAGTTCCGCTACACCACCGAGCTGGCTGGCCAGAAGGTGGAGTTCATCTACGTCAACGGCACCGCCTACATGAAGCTGGCGGCCGGCGGCAAGTACCAGAAGGCCTCCCTGCCCATCGACCCCAACTCCTTCTCGAGCGTCAAGATGACCGAGGAGTGGCGCAGCACGGTCACGAGCGTCACCTACGTGGGCAAGGAGACCGTGGACGGGGTCGACACCGACCACTACGTGATGGAGGCGCGCCAGTCGTCGGACGCGAACGCGCAGACGGCCCAGCTGCACGCCTGGGTGGACTCGCAGTTCCGGGTCATCAAGTCGGGGGTCGGCCAGCTGGAGATCGTCTACTCCAACATCAACGAGCCCGTCACCATCGAGGCACCGCCCGCCGACCAGGTCAACGAGTAACACCTGTCCCGACGCCCGGGCCCCGCAGGGAACCTCCCTCGGGCCCGGGCGTCCGGCACGACCGGGCTGCTGGTCACGGCCACGTTCGAACGTCGTCGCGGGGCGCACAGTCGCCGAGGCGGTCCGTGGCTGGCCGGACGTACGGCGCTCGAGGTCGGGCCGCGGTGCCGGCCCGGCACTCGAGATGGGTCGACAGCCCGCCCCGTGGCGCCCACCGCGAGAGCGGGCGCTGAGCCACCGGGGCCGACAGCTCCTGCGGACCGTCCGTCGCGCGGGGGTGCCGCACGCGGCGGCCCGCCCCACCGTGCCCGCTGAGCCGGCTCAGGCCCCGGCCAAGGGGACCGGGCCGGGGAGCCGGCGTCAGATCGAGCTGGGACCGGCCCACAGGTTGAGGCCGCCCTCGACGGCGTG
>JBHAES010000369.1:0-3513 GCA_041855725.1 Actinomycetota bacterium | reverse complement strand
GTCGGTCCCGGCGCCGGCCGCGGCGGCGTCGGCCGCCTCGTCGCCCGGGCCGAGGGACGGCACCTCGCGCACCACCGGCTCGCGCTGCTTGGTGCGGAAGCTCCACCGCTGGGCGGGCGGCTCCTGCCCGCGCAGCTCGCCGAGCAGGGCGGCGATCGCGTCCATGATGCGGGTCGTGCCGAGCTCGAGCACCTCGCGGGTGATGGGCCGGTCGTAGAGGTCGGAGAGGTCGACCGGGTCGCCGCACACCACCTGGAACCGGCGCCGCCGGCCCAGGACCAGCGGGAAGCCCTTCTTGCGGGCCGGCATCACCTCGTGGGCGCCCCACTGGGCGAGGGGGATGACGGGTGCCCTCGTGTCGAGCGCGAGCCGGGCCGCCCCCGTCCGGCCGGTCATCGGCCAGCCGTCGGGGTCACCGGTGAGGGTGCCCTCGGGGTACATCGCCACGCACCTGCCCTCGGCGACCGCCACCTCGGCGGCCCGCAGCGAGTCGGCGGCGCGCAGCGTGCCCCGCTCCACCGGGATCTGACCGCACGCCCGGGCCAGCCACCCCAGCCAGGGCGACTCGAAGATCTGGATCTTGCCGAGGAACCGGCCCCAGCGGCCGCCGTAGACGAGGGCGAGCCCGAGGGTGAGCGGGTCGAAGTGCGAGATGTGGTTGGCCACGCAGATGATGCCGCCCTGCTGCGGCAGCTTCTCCAGGCCGTGCCACTCGCTGGAGCCCAGGAAGGGCATGAGCGTCTTGGTGAGCAGGGCGAGCCGCCGGTAGGTCGGTTCGACCGGTTCGGAGTTCGTGAGGTCGAAGCTGGGCAGCCTCAGCCCCGGATAGGTCGTCGTGGTCGTCGACAGCGTCATGCCGCCCCCTCTCGCTCGGGGTGAGACTAGTGGGTCGGCGGGCACGCCCGTGCGACGATGGTCCGGTGAGCACCCCAGCGACCGAGGGACGAGACGCCGTCGCCGTCACCGTCGTCGGCGGCCCCGACGACGACGGCTGCTGGCGAGTCGTCGACACGCACGGCCGGGCGCTGCGGCTGCCGCGCGACGTGGTCGACCCGCGGCTGCTCACGCTTCACCCCGGCCAGCGGCTCCGGGTGCGGCGCGCTCCGGACGGCCAGGTCGGCTGGGCCGGGCTGTGACCCGCCGACCGCCCCGCAGCCCAAGGCCCGAGACGCCATGGTCCGCACCGGGCCGCGACCTTCTCGGGCCGCGGGCGCACCTCAGCGGCCTCTCGGCCGCCGCTGCGTGGCCCTCCGTGACGCAGCGGCCGCTGACGGCTCGTGCCGTCAGCCCCTCGCCCACCCGGGCAGCGGCACCTCGCCGGCGACGGTGCGCTTGAGCGTGGTGCCGGGCCGGAACCTCACGAAGTCGTGGGCCTCGACGTCCTTGCGGGCACCCGTCTTCGGGTTCCGGACGGTCCTCGCCTCGCGGTGCACCTTCTCGAACACGCCGAACCCGGTGATCGACACCTTGCCCGCTGCCGCCGTCTGCACGGTGATCGTCTCCACGACCGCGTTGAGGGCCCGGTTGGCCTCGGCACGGTTGCCGCTGAAGTGCTGGCGGGCCAAGAGCTCGACCAGCTCTACCTTGTTCACCCCTACTCCTCCCACCCACACCGGCACCGTGCCGGGCCCCCGCGGGAGTGCGGTTAAGGCTTCAGGATACGCCGAAGGCGTGTGCTGCAAGGGGTTTTCGTCGGACTCGCGTACGGCGGGGCTCAGTCGGCGGTGCGGATCGGCAGCGTGGTGGGCTTGAGCGCTGGACGCCGCGCCTCGAAGGCGACGATGTCGGCCTCGTGCTGCAGGGTCACGGCGATGTCGTCGAGCCCGTGGAGCAGGCGGTGGCGGGTGTAGTCGTCGATCTCGAACCCGTACGAGCGGCCGCCGGCCGTGATCGTCCGGTCGACGAGGGAGACGGTCACCGGGTCGTGAGGGTGGGTCTCGGCGTGGACCCACAGCTGCTCGACCACGTCCTGCGACACGGTCGCCACGAGCAGCCCCGCCTTGCCGGAGTTCCCCCGGAAGATGTCGCCGAAGCGGCTGCCGACGACGACCTTGAAGCCGTAGTTCTGCAGCGCCCACACGGCGTGCTCGCGCGACGAGCCGGTGCCGAAGTCGGGACCGGCCACGAGGATGGTGCCCTGGTCGTACGGGGCCTGGTTGAGCACGAAGGCCGGGTCGTCGCGCCAGGCCGCGAACAGGCCGTCCTCGAACCCGGTGCGGGTGATGCGCTTGAGGTAGACGGCAGGGATGATCTGGTCGGTGTCGACGTTGCTGCGTCGCAGCGGCACGGCGACACCGGTGTGGGTGGAGAACGGATCCATGGCGTGGGCCCTTCGGCTGGCTGGGTCGGCGGTCAGATGTCGGCGGGGGCGGCGAGGCGACCCACCACGGCGGTGGCCGCGGCGACGGCAGGCGACACCAGGTGCGTCCGCCCACCCTTGCCCTGGCGACCTTCGAAGTTGCGGTTCGAGGTGGAGGCGCTGCGCTCCCCCGGGCTGAGGGTGTCGGGGTTCATGCCCAGGCACATCGAGCACCCGGCCTCGCGCCACTCGGCGCCCGCGTCGACGAACACCCGGTCGAGACCTTCGGCCATCGCCTCGAGGCGGACGCGCGCCGAGCCGGGCACGACGAGCATGCGGACGCCGTCGGCCACCCGACGGCCCCGCAGCACCGACGCGGCCAGTCGCAGGTCCTCGATCCGCCCGTTCGTGCACGAGCCGAGGAACACCGTGTCGACGCCGATGTCGCGCATCGGTGTGCCTGCCTGCAGCCCCATGTAGTCGAGGGCCCGCTCGGCGGCGGCCCGCTCGACGGGGTCGGCGAAGTCGTCGGGAGCCGGCACCCGCTCGCCGAGGCCGACGCCCTGGCCGGGGTTGGTGCCCCAGGTGACGAACGGGGTGAGCCCGGTGGCGTCGAGGTGCACCTCGGCGTCGAAGGTGGCGCCCGGGTCGGTGTAGAGGGTCTTCCAGTACGCGACCGCCTCGTCCCACGCCGCTCCGGTGGGTGCGTGGGGACGACCCTGGAGGTAGGCGAAGGTGGTCTCGTCGGGGGCGACCATGCCGGCGCGGGCGCCCCACTCGATCGACATGTTGCAGATCGTCATGCGCCCTTCCATCGACATCCGCTCGATGGTGTCGCCGCGGTACTCCACGACGTGGCCGGCGCCACCACCGGTGCCGACCTTCGCGATGAGCGCGAGCACGACGTCCTTGGCGGTGACGCCCTCGGGCAGGTCGCCGGTGATGGTGACGGCCATGGTCTTGGGCTTCGCCTGCGGCAGGGTCTGGGTGGCGAGCACGTGCTCGACCTCGGAGGTGCCGATGCCGAAGGCGAGGGCGCCGAACGCCCCGTGGGTGGCGGTGTGGGAGTCGCCGCAGACGATGGTCATGCCCGGCTGGGTGAGGCCCAGCTGGGGGCCGATGATGTGCACGACGCCCTGGTCGCGGTCGCCGAGGGAGTGGAGCCGCAGCCCGAACTCCGCGGCGTTGGCGCGCAGCGTGTCCACCTGGAGCCG
>JBHAES010000368.1:0-19861 GCA_041855725.1 Actinomycetota bacterium | reverse complement strand
GACGGCGTGCTGCTGCCCCAGGAGGTGATCAAGCGGATCGGCGAGCTGTCGCCGCCCGACACCATCTTCGCCACCGGCGTGGGCCAGCACCAGATGTGGGCGGCCCACTTCCTGCCGCACGAGCGGCCGCGGTCGTGGCTCACCTCCGGGGGTGCGGGCACGATGGGCTACTGCGTGCCCGCCGCCATGGGCGCCAAGGTGGGTCGTCCCGACCAGGTGGTGTGGGGCATCGACGGCGACGGGTGCTTCCAGATGACCAACCAGGAGCTGGTCACCTGCGCGCTCAACGACATCCCCGTCAAGATCGCCATCATCAACAACGGGTCCCTGGGCATGGTGCGCCAGTGGCAGACCCTGTTCTACAACGAGCGCTACTCCAACACCGACCTGCACTCCTACCGCATCCCCGACTTCGTCAGGCTCGCCGAGGCCATGGGCTGCGTCGGGCTGCGCGCCGAGCGCTACGAGGACCTCGACGCGGTCATCGAGCAGGCGCTGTCCATCAACGACCGCCCCGTGGTGATCGACTTCGTGGTGCACAAGGACGCGATGGTGTGGCCCATGGTGGCGGCCGGCACCAGCAACGACGACATCAAGATCGCCAAGGACATGGCTCCGGCGTGGGACGAGGAGGAGCTGTGAGCAGCTTTCACACGTTGAGCGTGCTGGTCGAGAACCGGCCCGGGGTGCTGGCGCGGATCGCCGGCCTGTTCGCCCGGCGCGGTTTCAACATCGAGTCGCTGGCGGTCGGGCCCACCGAGCGCCCCGACTTCTCCCGCATCACCATCGTGGTCGAGGCCGCCGAGACGTCGCTGGAGCAGGTCACCAAGCAGCTCAACAAGCTCGTCGAGGTGATCAAGATCGTCGAGCTCGAGAAGGGCCAGACGGTGCGCCGCGAGCTGGTGCTCATCAAGGTGAAGGCCGACCCGGCGACCCGTGGCCAGATCCTCGAGATCGCGGCGATGTTCCGCGGGCACCCGGTCGACGTCGGCCCCGAGACCCTCACCATCGAGGCGACCGGTGGCTACGGCAAGATCCAGGCGCTGCTCGAGCTCCTGCGGCCCTACGGGGTGCGCGAGCTGGTGCAGTCGGGTTCTGTGGCCCTCGGCCGCGGGGTGCGCGCCCTCACCGACCGCAGCAAGTACGACAAGACCCCGAAGACCGAGCGCGCCACGGCACGCTGAGACAGCGAAGGAGAACCAGCCACATGGCACACATGTTCTATGACGACGACGCCGACCTCTCGATCATCCAGAACCGGTCGGTGGCCGTCATCGGCTACGGCTCGCAGGGCCACGCCCACGCGCTGAGCCTGCGCGACTCGGGCGTCGACGTCAGGGTCGGGCTGCGCGAGGGGTCCAGGTCGGTGGCCAAGGCCGAGGCCGAGGGGCTGCGGGTGGTGCCGGTGGCCCAGGCCGTCGAGGAGTCCGACCTGGTGATGATCCTGGCCCCCGACCAGGTGCAGCGCACGGTCTACGCCGAGGAGATCGAGCCCAACCTGGTGGCCGGCGACGCCCTGTTCTTCGCGCACGGGTTCAACATCCGGTTCGGCTACATCACCCCGCCCGCGGGCGTCGACGTGTGCATGGTGGCCCCCAAGGGCCCCGGCCACCTCGTGCGCCGCGAGTACGTCGCCGGGCGCGGCGTGCCGGTCATCGTGGCGGTCGAGGTCGACGCCACCGGTGGCGCGTGGCCGCTGGCGCTGTCGTACGCGAAGGCGATCGGCGGGCTGCGCGCCGGCGGCATCCGGACGACCTTCGCCGAGGAGACCGAGACCGACCTGTTCGGCGAGCAGGCGGTGCTGTGCGGCGGGGCGTCGGCCCTGGTGCAGGCCGGGTTCGAGACGCTGGTCGAGGCCGGCTACCAGCCCGAGGTCGCCTACTTCGAGTGCCTCCACGAGCTGAAGCTCATCGTCGACCTCATGTACGAGGGCGGCATCGCCAAGCAGCGGTGGAGCGTCTCCGACACCGCCGAGTTCGGCGACTACGTCTCGGGTCCCCGCGTCATCGACGCGTCGGTGAAGGCGCGCATGGCCGAGGTGCTCGCCGACGTGCGCTCGGGGGCCTTCGCCAAGCGGTTCATCGACGACCAGGACGCGGGCGCCCCCGAGTTCAAGCGGTTCCGCGCCGAGGCCGAGAAGCACCCGATCGAGGCCACCGGCCGCGAGCTGCGCAAGCTCATGAGCTGGGTCAAGACCGACGACGCCGACTACACCGAGGGTACCGCCGCCAGGTGAGCCGCGGGTAGCGACAGCAGCGGGGCGGGCCGGTCGACCGGCCCGCCCTGGCGCGTCCGGCCCCGCGTACGGGAGCGTCGACTGCCGTCTGGGGCGAGGGTGGGTCGGGCCGCACGAACTCGCGCACCGGCGCAGCCGGGCGTACGGTGAGCCGGGCGTGACCGGTCGCCAGCGGCACGGTCGTGCTCCGGCACCAGCGGCGGCGGTGACGGCTCAGGCCTGGAGCGCCGCCACGATGGCGTCGCCGACCTCGCTGGTCGAGCGGCGGGTGTCCCCGGTCTGGGCGATGTCGCGCTCGACGGCGGCGGCGATGCGCGCCGCCTCGGCCTCGAAGCCGAGGTGCTCCAGCAGCATCGCGGCCGACAGGATCGCGGCCCTGGGGTCGGCCACCTGCTGGCCGGCGATGTCGGGCGCCGACCCGTGCACCGGCTCGAACATCGAGGGGTAGGTGCCGTCGACGTTGATGTTGGCGCTCGCCGCCAGACCGATGCCGCCGGTCACCGCCGCGGCCTCGTCGGTGAGGATGTCGCCGAACAGGTTGTCGGTGACGATGACGTCGAACCGGTCGGGCTGGGTGCAGAGCATGATCGTGGCGGCGTCGACGTGCAGGTAGTCGGTGGCCACGTCGGGGTGCTCGGCGGCGACCGCCTGGAACACGCGGTTCCACAGCCCGCCGGCGTGCACGAGCACGTTGTGCTTGTGCACGAGCGTCACCTTCTTGCGCCGCCGCTCGGCGCGGGCGAACGCGTCGCGCACCACGCGCTCGACCCCCATCGCCGTGTTGACGCTCACCTCGGTGGCGATCTCGTGGCCGGTGCCCTGCCGCACCACGCCGCCGTTGCCGCAGTAGAGGCCCTCGGTGCCCTCGCGGACGACGACGAAGTCGACGACCTTGCCCTCGACCACCGCGGGCGCCAGCGGGGTCGGCACGCCGGGGTAGAGCCTGGCCGGGCGCAGGTTGACGCTGTGGTCGAACGCGAACCGCAGCCGCAGCAGCAGCCCGCGCTCCAGCAGCCCCGACGGCACGGCCGTCGACCCGGGGGCGGCCCCGACCGCGCCGAGCAGGATCGCGTCGGCGGTGGCGAGCCGGGCGAGGGTCTCGTCGGAGAGCACCTCGCCCGTACGCTGCCAGTGCTCCGCGCCCAGCGCGTGGTGCTCGTAGGTGAACGTGCCCTCGCCCACCACCGCGTCGAGCACCTTGAGCGCCTCGGCCACCACCTCGGGGCCGATGCCGTCGCCACCGATGACCGCGATCCGCTTCGTCGAGTCCATGGCGGCACCGTAGCGGGGTCTGCCCTGCTGCGACACGCCCGCCACGATGCGGACGAAGGCCTCGCCTGAAGCGCCCCATCCTGCCGGGACCGCGCCCCGGTCTCACAGGGTCTGCTCAACTTGTGAGATCGGCTGCGCGAGAGCGACGGCGATGGCAGATTAGGGCCCGCCCGACCGAACCTCTCCAAGGGCGGGCAGAGAGGTTGGACCATGGTTGCCAACGTGATCGTCACCGTGGAACGGCAGTTCGACTACCCGAGACTGACCGTCTTCAAGGCCTGGACCGAACCCGACCAGCTCGCCCAGTGGCGCGGCTCGCCGGGGTGGCACGTCGAGCTCGAGACCCTCAAGGGCGAGCAGCGGCTCGGCGGGCGCCACTTCCACGTCAAGGTGCGCGACAAGGACCCCAGCACCCGGGTGGGCACCGACGGTGTCTACACCGAGTTCTTCGAGCCCGACGTCTTCGTGTCGCGCGAGCGCATCACCGGCGACCCGGGCATCGACCCCGACGTCCCGCTCGAGCTGCGGGTCGAGTTCACCAAGCTGGGCCGTGGCGGGCAGGCCACGCTGGTGCGCGTCATCCAGGGCCCGTACGAGCCTGACGTGGCCAGCTGGCACGGCGAGGCGTGGGAGAAGGAGCTCGTCCGCCTGGGCGAGTTCCTCGACAAGACCGCGAAGAAGGAGTCCTGACATGGCCGGTGGTGGCGCCCCCATGACCACCCACACCGCCGTCGTGCGGCAGAAGCCGCTCATGACGATGCGACAGATCCTGCTGATGAACCTCGGGTTCTTCGGGATCCAGTACTCGTTCGGCATGCAGCAGACGGCGATCAACCCGATCTACACCTTCCTGGGTGCCTCCCACGACCAGTTGCCGCTGCTGAACCTCGCCGGCCCGGTCACGGGTCTGCTCATCCAGCCGCTCATCGGCGCGATGTCCGACCGTACGTGGAGCCCGCGGCTGGGTGGGCGGCGGCGGCCGTACTTCATCATCGGCGCCATCGGCTGCTCCGTCTGCCTGGCGCTGTTCCCCTGGGTGTCGGCCGTCTGGATGGCCATGCTGCTGCTGTGGCTGCTGGACGCCAGCAACAACACGGCGATGGAGCCGTACCGCGCGTTCATTGCCGACAAGCTCCCGCCGTCGCAGCTGGCCAAGGGCTTCCTCGCCCAGTCGTTCTTCACCGGCTTCGGCATCACGCTGGCCAACGTGTCGCTTTACCTCTTCAAGCAGATCTGGCCCGAGTCGAGCGCCGCGATCCCGACGTGGGTGTTCGCCGCCTTCATGCTGGGCTCGGTGTGCTCCATCGGCACCGTGCTGATCTCCGTGCTCACCACCCCCGAGATCCCGCCGACCCCCGAAGAGCTCGCCGCGATGAGGGAGAACAAGGGCGGCTTCGTCGCAGCGGTCAAGGAGATCTGGGAGGCCATCGTCGAGATGCCGACCGAGCTGCGCAAGCTCGCGCTGGTCTACCTGTTCCAGTGGTACGCGATGAACTGCTACTGGCAGTACGTGTCGCTGTCGGTGGCCAAGTCGGCGTTCGGCACCGAGGACACCAGCAGCGCCGCCTACCAGGACGCCGTCGCCCACACGGGTCTCATCAACGGCGCCTACAACGTGGTCACGTTCTGCGTGGCGTTCGGGCTCGTGGCGCTGGCCAAGCGCAAGGGCGCCAAGCTCGTCCACGTCACCTGCCTGCTGATCGCCGCGGTCGGCCTGGTGCTGTTCGCCAGCATCACCAACAAGTGGCTGCTGTTCCTGCCGATCGTCGGGCTGGGCATCGCGTGGGCCTCGATCATGGGCGTGCCCTACATCATGGCCGTGCGCATGATCCCGTCCACCCGCTACGGCGTCTACATGGGTATCATCAACATGATGATCGTCATCCCGATGCTCATCCAGACTGTCACGTTCGGCCCGGTCTACAAGCACTTCCTGGGCGACGACCCCAACAACGCGATGCGGTTCGCCGGCGTCTTCCTCGCCCTCGCCGCAGGCGCCATGCTCTGGATCAAGGAGCCGCCCATCGTGCGCGACGTCGACGACGTCAACGAGATGCCCAAGGCACCCGCCAAGGCGGAGTGAGCCCGCAGGTCACGCGACGCCCGGCCCCCGTGGCCGGGCGTCGTGGCGTCTGGGGGACCGGTGGGCCGTCGGGGGAGCGCCTACGGCGTGGGCGGTGGCGACCGGCGCAGCGGCGCCGCACTAGAGTTCGGGCCATGGCCCTGGACTTCGTGCCCCTCCCGCATCCCTCGCCGGCGTCGACGCAGCAGCGCGCCGCGGTGCTCGCCGACCCGGGGTTCGGGCGTCACTTCACCGACCACATGGTCCTGGCGACCTGGACGAAGGCCGACGGCTGGCACGACGCGCGGCTCGCTCCGTACGGGCCGTTCCGGCTGGACCCGGCCGGGGCGGTGCTGCACTACGGGCAGGAGGTCTTCGAGGGCCTCAAGGCGTACGGGCGCGACGACGGCTCGGTGTGGCTGTTCAGGCCCGACGCCAACGCCCGCCGGTTCGCGCGGTCGGCGGAGCGCCTGGGCCTGCCCGTGCTCGACGAGGCCGACTTCGTGGGATCGGTGACGGCGCTCGTCGCCGCCGACGAGGCGTGGGTGCCCCGCGGCGGGGGAGAGGAGTCGCTGTACCTGCGGCCGTTCATGTTCGCCGCCGAGTCGTTCCTCGGGGTCCGCCCGGCCGAGACGGTCACCTACAGCGTGATCGCGTGCCCCGTCGGCCCCTACTTCACCGGCGGCGTCGCCCCCGTCGACATCTGGGTCACCACCTCGTACTCGCGGGCCGGCGCCGGCGGCACCGGCGCGGCCAAGTGCGGCGGCAACTACGCGTCGTCGCTCGTCGCCCAGCAGGAGGCCTACGACCACGGCTGCTCGCAGGTGCTGTTCACCGACGCGGCGACCCACTCCTGGCTGGAGGAGCTCGGCGGCATGAACGTGTTCCTCGTGCACGCCGACGGCACGCTCGCCACCCCGCCGGTGTCGGGCACGATCCTCGACGGCATCACGCGCAGCAGCATCCTGCAGGTCGCCGCGAGCCTGGGCCTGACCCCGGTGGAGCACCCCATCGCGCTGGCCGACCTGGCCGCCGGCGTCGCCGACCGGTCCGTGGTCGAGGCGTTCGCGTGCGGCACGGCCGCGGTCATCACCCCGATCGGCTCGTTCCGCCGCGCCGACGGCGACCCGCTGACCCTGGCCGAGCCCACCGGTCCGGTCACCATGGCGCTGCGCGACCGGCTGCTCGACATCCAGTACGGGCGGGCCGCCGACCCGTACGGCTGGACCGTCCGCGTCTGCTGACCCGCCGGCCCGCACGGCGGCCGTCTCAGCCGTCGGAACCCAACGTCCGGCCGTCGGACGACAGGGGAGACTCAGGCTCTCTCCCGTCGATCCCGCGAAGGCAGGTCATGAACCCGGTGATGGTCGCCCCCGAGCACCTCCACGTCTACGACACCACCCTGCGCGACGGCGCGCAGCAGGAAGGCCTGCGGCTGTCGGTGCACGACAAGCTGCGGATCGCGGCCCTGCTCGACGAGCTGGGGGTCACGTTCATCGAGGGCGGCTGGCCGGGCGCCAACCCCAACGACACGGCGTTCTTCGCCGAGGCGGCGCACTCGCTGCGGCTGCGCCGCGCCAGCCTCGTGGCGTTCGGCATGACCACCCGGGTCGGGCTGCGGGCCGAGGCGGACCCGCTGGTGCAGGCGCTCGTCGACGCCGGCACCGACGTGGTGTGCATCGTGGCCAAGTCGCACGACCGCCACGTCACCGAGGCGCTGCGCACGTCGCTGGAGCACAACCTCGACATGGTGCGCGACACGGTGGAGCACCTGCGCGGGCAGGGCAAGCGCGTGTTCGTCGACTGCGAGCACTTCTTCGACGGCTACCGGGCCAACTCGGGGTACGCGCTCGAGGTGGTGCGGGTGGCCGCCGAGGCCGGCGCCGAGGTGGTGGTGCTGTGCGACACCAACGGCGGCATGCTGCCGAGCTGGATGGGCGACATCGTCTCGGCCGCCGGTGCGATCGGCGCCGACCTCGGCATCCACTGCCACGACGACACGGGCTGCGCGGTCGCCAACACGCTCGCGGCCGTCGACGCCGGTGCCGTGCACGTCCAGGGCACGATCAACGGCTACGGCGAGCGCACCGGCAACGCCGACCTCGTCACGCTCATCGGCAACCTCCAGCTCAAGTACGGCTGGCCGATGGTGCCCGACGCGTCGCTGCGCGAGCTCACCCGCATCTCGCACGCCGTCGCCGAGATCGCCAACCAGGGTCCGCAACCCCGCCAGCCGTACGTCGGGTCGTCGTCGTTCGCCCACAAGGCCGGGCTGCACGCGTCGGCGATCAAGGTCGACGAGGGCCTCTACCAGCACACCGACCCTGAGCTCGTGGGCAACACGATGCGCATGCTGATCTCCGATATGGCCGGCCGCGCCAACGTGCAGATCAAGGGCGAGCAGCTCGGCCACGACCTCTCCGACCGCGACCTCGCGGCCCGCGTCACCGACCTCGTCAAGGACCGCGAGGCCGGCGGCTACTCGTACGAGGCCGCCGACGCCTCGTTCGACCTGCTGCTGCGCCGCGAGCTGGGCCAGCTCCAGGCCCCGTACGAGGTGGTCGCCTGGCGTGCGTTCACCGACCACACCGAGGTCGCCGAGGCGATCGTGCGGGTGGCGGTGCACGGGCGGGAGTCCCGGGTGTTCGCCGGCGAGGGCAACGGTCCCGTCAACGCGCTCGACGAGGCGATGCGCCGCGCGCTGGAGGGCGAGTTCCCGCAGGTCGCCGACTTCGAGCTCACCGACTACCGGGTCCGCATCCTCGACCAAGGTCACGGCACCGACGCCCTGGTGCGGGTGCTCATCGACACCCGGTTCGACGGCCGCACCTGGACCACCGTCGGCGTCGGCGGCAACGTGGTCGAGGCCTCGTACGAGGCGCTCGCCGACGCATACCTCTACGGCATCGTCGTCCTCGCCGGTTGAACCAGACCCCACCGGCGCCGGTCGACTCGATCGGTGGCTCGCCTCGGCGTGGCGGCGGGTCGACGGTTAGCGGAGCTCTCGGCGCACCGCGCCGGGCGGCGGCAGCTCGATCCCGCGCCGCCGCAGCCGCCAGCGCTCCCACCGGTTCGCGTGGCGGGCCTTGAACGAGCCCAGGCCGACCCCGCCGTGCACGACGACGAGCGGGTAGCCGGGCATCGGGTCGGTGGCGACCCGCGACCTCGCCGAGCCGAACGACGAGCTCAGGCGGTCGACCTGCACGCCCCAGCCCTCGGGCACCACGAGCACCACCGACCCGGCCGCGGGCAGGATCTCCAGGTCGATGACCGGTGAGGTGTGCTCGGCGAGCAGGCAGTCGAGCCGCACCCTGTCGATGCCGGCGCTGACCCGCAGGTAGGGCGGCACCCGCCACCGGCCCCGGCGCTTCACGCCCTCCCAGCCGGCCGAGAGCACCAACGGGTCCGCCGGGGAGTAGCCGGCGGCCACGGGCGCCTCGTACGTGCCGCCGTCGGTCGGGTACGGCTCGAACTGGGCCGGCTCCGGCTCGGGGACCTGGGCGGCGGCCGGGTGCTCGGGCCCGAGGTCCGACACGAGGGTGCCGAGCGCCTCGTCGGGCAGCGTACGGGCGGCGGCGAGGCGCTCGTCGGCCTCGTCGAGGGTGAGCCGGCCGTCGGCTGCGGCGGCGTGGAGCCTGCGAACGACCTCGTGGCGCAGCGGGGACTGTGTCATGGCGCGAGCCTAACCACCCGTACCGGCGACCCGGCACCGGAGGGACCCGGTCGTGACCCTGAGGGTCCCCGGCCCTCGGTCGTCGTCGCGAGCGACGAGCGGAGCGGGCGGCGCAGGCCGATCCGAGGGTTCGCCGCCGACCCGGGCGGCGGCCCCGGGGAGCACAGTAGGCTCCCACCCATGCGCATCGCCCGGTACCACGTCGACGACCACATCGAGTTCGGCACCGTGGAGCTGGAAGGCGACGGGGGAGAGCACCCCGGCACCGTCGCCACGGTGTCGGGCGACCCGCTCGCCGCGCCGGTCCACTACACGGGGCAGCGGCACCTGCTGGCCGACGTCCGGCTGCTCGCCCCGGCGATCCCGCGCTCCAAGGTGGTGGGCATCGGCCGCAACTACGCCGCCCACGCCGCCGAGCTCGGCAACGAGGTCCCGGCCGAGCCGCTCGTGTTCTGGAAGCCGAACACGTCGGTGATCGGGCCCGGCGAGCCGGTCGTCCGGCCGGCCACCACCGACGACCTGCACTACGAGGGGGAGCTGGCCGTGGTGATCGGCCGGATCTGCCGCGACGTGCCCCGCGAGCGGGTGGCCGACGTGATCTTCGGCTACACGTGCGCCAACGACGTCACCGCCCGCGACCTGCAGCGCACCGACGGGCAGTGGACCCGCGCCAAGGGCTACGACACGTTCTGCCCGGTGGGCCCGTGGATCGTCACCCACCTCAGCCTCGACGAGGTGGCCGACCTCGGCATCCGCACCCGCCTCGACGGGCGGCTGGTCCAGGACTCGACCACCGCCGCCATGGTGCGTGACGTGGCCGCCCTGGTGTCGTACGTCTCGTCGTTCACCACGCTGCTGCCCGGCGACCTGGTGCTCACCGGCACCCCCGCCGGCGTCGGCCCGATGGTGCCCGGGCAGGTGTGCGAGGTGGAGATCGACGAGATCGGCACCCTCAGCAACCCGGTGGTCGCCGAGGGCGTCGATGGCCAGGCATAGGGCGAGGCGGCCGCCGGCGCGCCCGGTGTCCGCCGTCGAGGTCGCGCGGCCCCGCGTCGGGGTCACCTACCCGATGCTGCTCGTCCCCGACGGCGTGGACCCGACGGTGCGTCCCGTCCGGGTGACGGGTCTGGCGAGCGTGCTGGTCGCCCTCGGCGTCTTCGTGGTGGTGACCCCGCTGGTGAACACGGTGCTGCAGAGCCTGTTCTGGACCGGGCTCGGCCGGGAAGGCACGCTGACCGAGTTCGTCCGCTCGGGGCAGCGCTACGAGCACGTGTGGGGCCTGCTCGGGTCGCACCTGGGGTTCGGGGCGGTGGTGGCGGTGCTCCTGCTGGTGATGCGGGTGCTGCACCGCCGCGACGCGGCGTGGCTGTGGTCGGTCTCCGACGGGGTGCGCTGGCGCTACCTGCTGGCCGCGTGGCTGCTGGCGCTGCCGGTGTTCACGGTCGGCAGCGTCGCCGCCGGGGTGCCCCGGCTCGCCCCGCAGCCCGGCTACGTGGGGTGGCTGGTCGCCATCGTGCTCGTGACGCCGCTGCAGGCCCTCGCCGAGGAGGTGGTGTTCCGGGGCTACCTCGTGCAGGCGCTCGGCATGGCCGTGCCCAGCGAGGCGTTCGCCGTGGTGATGTCGGCGCTGGTGTTCGCCGCGTTCCACGGCACCCAGAACTGGTGGCTGTTCGCCTCCAGGCTCGCGTTCGGCCTGCTCGCGGGCCTGCTCGTGCTCCGGACGGGCGGGCTGGAGGCCGCGGTCGCGGCCCACGTGGTGAACAACGTGCTCGCGTTCGGGCTGGCCGCCCTCACCTCCAGCGTCGCCGAGGTGCGGGCGGTGCAGCAGATCGGCTGGACCGAGACGGTGCGCGACGTCGCCGTCTACGGCGCGTTCACCGGCCTCGCCCTGCTCGCCGCGGCGCGGATGCGGGTCCCCGTACGCACGGCCGCAGACCCGGTTTGAGTCCTGACCGACTTGTCCGGTAGAGTCTCTCCTCGGCGCCGCCAGGCCGGTGCCGATGGGGTATGGGGTAATTGGCAGCCCAGCGGATTCTGGTTCCGTTAGTCTAGGTTCGAGTCCTAGTACCCCAACGGAGATGATCCTCCGGTGGCTGCCGAAGGCTCATACCCAGCTAGGGCCCCGTTGTGTAGCGGCCTAGCACGCCGCCCTCTCAAGGCGGTAGCGCGGGTTCGAATCCCGTCGGGGCTACTCGTCGGCCCTCTTACGCCTCGAGCGGAGGGGGCCGTCAGCACTTAACGCGCCGGTGCGGCTTCGCCCGCCCCGTCACCGGGGCGGCTCGTGCCCGGTGGCCGGCTCTCCCCGGGCCGTCGCGGCGGCGCACGAACCTGGTCAGCACACGTTTGCTGAACCGTTACCCCTGGTCGCACCACAGGTGGGGGTCGGCGTTGTAGGGTCCCCAGCAACGGCCGTCACCGGTGACAGGAGGACCACACATGACACTCGACCGTCGTTCGCTGATCGCTCTCGGCGGGGCCGCCGCCGTCGGGCTCGCGGGGTGCGCCCAGCGGTCCACGGGCACCACGCCGGCCGCATCCGGGGCGTCGGGTGGCGCCGCCGTGACGGTGCACCTGTCGGGTGACACCAACATGGAGGACCTGTGGAAGAAGGCGCTGGTGCCTGCCTTCGTCAAGGCGAACCCCGGCTTCTCCGTCACCGTCAACCTCGACCTCCACGGTGAGCGCGACGCGCAGACGCAGGCCAAGCTCACCGCCGCCGACCAGTCGGGCCAGGACGCGGGGATCGACATCGTCGACGCCGGATTCGTGAGCACCCTCGCCGAGGCCGGCATCATGGAGGCCGCCACCACCGCCACCGTGCCCAACCTCGCCGACGTGCCGGCCGACACCGTCAAGGCCGGCAAGGGCGGCGTGCCCTACCGCGGCTCGTCGGTGCTGCTCGCCTACGACTCGACCAAGGTCGCCACCACACCCACCACGCTCGAGGAGATGCTCGCCTGGATCCGGGCCAACCCCGGCGCGTTCACCTACTGCCCGCCCAAGTCGGGCGGCTCGGGCGGGTCGTTCGTCACGACGGTGCTCGACAAGCACCTCGACCCGGCCGCGGCGCAGCGGCTGCGCACCGACTACGACCAGGAGGCCATGAAGAGGTGGGCCGCCGGGTTCACCGAGCTCGCCGGCCTCAACCCGGTGATCTTCAACAAGGGCACCTACCCCAACGGCAACAAGCAGGCGCTCGAGCTGCTGTCGACGGGGCAGATCTCGATGACCACCGTGTGGTCCGACCAGTTCATCACCGGTCAGAAGACCGGCACCGTGCCCAGCCACGTGAAGGCCGCCCAGATCGCCAACCCGTCGCTCACCGGCGGCGCGGCCTACCTGGGCGTGGTGAAGCGCTCCAGCCACAAGGAGGCGGCGCTGAGGCTGGTCGACTGGGTGCTGAGCCCCGAGGCGCAGGCGCTGATCGCCCAGGAGATCGCCGGCTACCCGGTGATCCCGCTGTCGAAGCTGCCCGCCGACGTGCAGCAGGTGTTCGCCGACGCGCACCCCGAGACGCTGCGCCAGCCCTACCTCGACAAGGTCACCAAGGACATGAACGCCCAGTGGGACCAGCTGGTCCCCGGCAAGTGACCCATCGCGTACGCTGACCGCCGCCGGCCCCGGGCGGGCCGGCGGCCCGCGTCCGCAGACCTCCAAGGACCCGCATGACCGTACCCACGACCCCGGCCGCCCGCCGCAGCGGCCGATCCCGCAGCGTGACCGGCTTCCTGATGGCCCTGCCGCCGGTGCTGCTGATCGCCGTGTTCACCGGCTTCCCGATCGTGCTCGCCGTCGCGTACTCGCTCGGCCACACCGGCGGGCTCAACCGCACCACGTCGATCATCGCCCAGCACCAGCACGAGGCCGACGCGTGGTGGGGCACGCTGGCCGCCTACCAGGAGGTGCTGTCGAACCCACGGCTGCAGGAGGACCTGCGGGTGACGCTGCTGGTGACCGTCGTCTCGACCGTGTCGGTGCTGGCGGTGGCGCTCGCGGTGGCGCTGTACCTGCGGCTGTCGCAGTCGTGGGCGGCCCGTGCGCTGACGATCCTCGCCGTGGTGCCCCAGTTCATCCCCGTGGTGATCGCGTCGTGGGCGGTGCTGCTGTTCTACGCGCCCAACGGGTTCCCCCGCTCGCTGCTGGCCCAGGTGGGCCTCGAGGGCCCGTCGTGGGGCTACTCGGTGACGGCGATCATGATCGGCCAGGTGTGGGTGAACCTCCCGTTCTGCGTGCTGATGTGCGCCTCCGGGGTGCAGGCGGTGCCCGACGCGCTCATCGAGTCGGCGCGCGACGCGGGTGCCAGCCTGCCCCGTACGGTCGTCTCGGTCATCCTGCCCCTGGCCTACGTGCCCATCGTGATCGCCGCCACGTTCACCGCCATCGGGGTGATCGGGTCGTTCACCGTGCCGTACTTCACCGGCCCCAACGCCCCGACCGTGCTGGGCGTCGACATGGCCAACTACTTCACCGCCTACAACCAGCCGCAGCAGTCGATCGTGATGGCCGTCATCGTGTTCGGGTGCGCGGCGCTGATCGCGGTGGCGTACGTGTGGGCGAACTTCCGCTCGCCGGGGGACGTCCGATGAGGCTCGTGGCGCGGCTGGCGCGCACGGTGGTGGTGCTCGCGAGCGTCGGCCTGCTCGCCGTGTTCGTGGTGGGGCCGCTGGCGTGGCTGGCGGCGCGGGCGTTCGCCGAGAGCTGGGACTACCCGAACCTGTGGCCCACCGGGTTCACGCTGCGGTGGTGGCAGGTCGTGCTCGACGACCCGGCCATGGGCAACGCCGTCACCAACTCTTTCGCCTTCGCCACCATGACGGTGCTGGTGTCGATGGTGATATGCCTGCCGGCCGCGTACGCGTTCAGCCGCTACGAGTTCTGGGGCCGACGGGTCATGCTCGTGTCGCTGTTCGCGGTGAACGCGTTCCCGAAGATGGGGCTGTGGGTGGCGGTGGCATCGCTGTTCTACGCTCTCAACCTGATGCAGACCCAGGTGGGCGTGGTCATCGTGCACGTGCTCGGCACCGTGGTGTTCATGACGTGGATCCCGGCGGCCGCGTTCTCGGCGGTGCCCCGCGCTCTCGAGGAGGCGGCCCGTGACGCCGGCGCGGGCCCGCTGCGGGTCTTCTTCACCATCACGCTGCCGATGGCGCTGCCCAGCATCATGGTGGCCGTGATCATGAGCTTCATCGCCTCGTTCGACGAGGCGCAGGGCACGTGGCTGGTCGGGGCCCCCGACTACATGACGATGCCCACCCAGATGTACAGCCTCGTGCTCAACTACCCCAACCAGGTGTCGGCGGTGTTCAGCATCATGCTGGCGATCCCGTCGGTGGTGCTCATGCTGCTCGTACGCAAGCAGATCTTCGGTGGCCAGCTCGCAGAAGGGTTCCAGATCAAGTGACGACGACGAAGGCCGACGCCGCCGCAGGGGCGATCGCCGCCGAGGTGGCCCGGCACGGGCTGCGGCTCATCGGGCTCACCAAGGTGCTGGGCGGACGCCCCATCGTGGAGGACCTCGACCTCGACGTGGCGCCGGGCGAGCTGGTGTGCCTGCTGGGGCCGTCGGGCTGCGGCAAGACCACCACGCTGCGCATGATCGCGGGCTTCCTCACCCCCGACCAGGGCAGCGTCGAGGTCGACGGCGCCGACGTGACCCGGCTGCCGCCCGAGCGGCGGCCCAGCGCGATGGTGTTCCAGAACTACGCCCTGTGGCCGCACATGACGGTGGAGAAGAACATCTCCTACCCGCTGCGGCTGAAGAAGGTGCCCAAGGCGGAGCTGCGCCAACGGGTCGACCAGGTGCTCGACCTGGTGAACCTGGCCCACCACCGGGACTCACGACCGGCCCGCATCTCCGGCGGCGAGCAGCAGCGTACGGCGCTCGCCCGCGCCCTGGTGCAGCGGCCCAAGGTGCTGCTGCTCGACGAGCCCCTGTCGAACCTGGACGCGAAGCTGCGGGTGCGGGTGCGAGAGGACATCCGCGAGATCCAGCAGCGGCTCGGCATCACCACCGTCATGGTCACCCACGACCAGGAGGAGGCTATGGCGATGAGCGACCGGATCGCGGTGATGAACGACGGCCGCATCGAGCAGGTCAGCACGCCCCACGACCTCTACCACGACCCGCAGACCGAGTTCGTCGCGACGTTCGTCGGCCAGCTCAACCGCTACGAGGGGCGGCTCGTCGGCGGCGTCGTCGAGCCGGGCGACGAGGTGAGCGCTGTCCGACCCGAGGACGTGCAGGTCGTCGACCCGGCCACCGCCGGCGCGGTCCGGGCGGGCGTGCTCCGCGTGATCCCGCACGGCCACTTCGTCGAGGTCACCCTCCGGCACGCGTCGGGCACCGAGATCCGGGCCTACACCGGCGACGACCACCTGCGGCCCGGCGACGAGGTGGGCTACACGGTGCGCCGCACGTTCCGCTTCCAGGACGGCCGACGGGTGCGCTGAGCCCCGGACCCGGCCCCACGCGAGCCCGCCCCGCCGCCACGGCGCCCACCGATCGACCTGCGCCACCCGGCTCCGAGCGAGCCCAGCCGCCGACCTGATCCGGTCACGTCGGTGCCGCCCGTGGCCGCGCCACGTTCGGGCACCCCCGCCAGGCACCAGCGCAGGTGAGCGCTCACCGTTCGAGTCAGCCCGCCACCCTCCGAGGCGGCCTGTCACCGTTCGAGTCGGGCCCAACCCCAGGAGTGATGGTTCGACTTTGGAGGCGACCGCTCGACTCGACGGATGGCTGCCGGTCGACTGCTCGTCCGGTGAGTCGGCTGCCTCTGCGGCGAGCATCGTCGAGCAGTCATCGTGCGTCGCCGATCATCGTGCCCCTCCCAGCCGTGCCCGAGGACCGGTCTGCCCAGCACACCGTCACCGACCGTCGCCGACCACGGATCGCTTCTCGAGCCGGGCTGTCACTCGTGGAGTCGAACTGTCGCTTCCAGAGCCGGGCCCGGGTCGAGGGGTGACAGCTCGGCTCGACGGGTGGTGGTTCGGCTCGAAGGGTGAGCTCGACCCAAGGGGGGTAGGCGAGGGGATCCGGTCAGGCATCGTGGCAGCCCCCACTGAGCGTGCCGCTGACCCGCGCTTCCTGGGGGAGCGCGGCCCGTCGGGCTCAGCCGGTGATGCTCAGGCAGTGGCGCCTGGGTCGGGGGTCTCTGAGCCCTGGCTCTCGGCGCCGTGGCCCTCGGTGCGACCGGCGCCCCCGGTGCGGCGACGGCGCCGGCGGCGCTTGCGCGGGGCGTCGGCCGCCTCGGCGGTGGCGTCGGCGACGGCCGCGTTGGGGGTTCCGGCGGTCGGGGTCGGCGCCGTGGCGGCGGCTGGGTCGCCGTGGACGACCTTGCCGTTGCGGCGGCGCACCCGGTTGCGCTTGGGCCGGTCCTTGCGGTCGGCGCGCTCACGCTCGACGGCCCCCTCGCGCTCGGTGCCGCGACCACGCCCCCGGCCCCGACCGTCGCGGTCCTCGCGGGGCTTGGGCGGGACGATGCGGCCCTTCGTGCCCTCGGGCACCCCGAGGTCGGCGAGCAGGTGCGGCGAGGTGGAGTACGACTCGGGCGGGTCGGCGAACGGCAGGTCGAGGACCCGGTTGATGACCTTCCAGCGGGTCACGTCGGCCCAGTCGACGAGGGTGACCGCTACCCCGGCGTTGCCGGCGCGGCCGGTGCGGCCGATGCGGTGGATGTAGGTCTTCTCGTCGTCGGGGCACTCGTAGTTGACCACGTGGGTCACCTTGGCCACGTCGATGCCGCGGGCGGCGACGTCGGTGGCGACGATGACCTGCGCCTTGCCGTCGCGGAACCGCTTGAGGGCCTTCTCACGCGCCACCTGGGTGAGGTCGCCGTGGATGCAGGTGGCCGAGAAGCCGCGCTCCTCCAGGTCGTCGGTGAGGCGCTGCACGGCCCGCTTCGTACGGCAGAACACCATGACGCGGTTGGCGTCGGGCACCTGCAGCAGCTTGGCGACGATCTCGGGCTTGTCGAGGTCGTGCGCCTGGTAGACGAACTGGGTGGTGTCGGGCACGGTCGCCTGCGCGTCGTGGGCCTCGGCGCGCACGTTCACCGGGTGCGACAGGTGGGTGCGCGCCAGCGACACGATCGCCGACGGCATCGTGGCCGAGAACAGCAGGGTCTGCCGGTCGGCGAGGGTCTTGGCGATGAGCCGCTCCACGTCGGGCAGGAAGCCCAGGTCGAGCATCTCGTCGGCCTCGTCCAGCACGAGCACGCGCACGTGCGACAGGTCGAGGGAGCGCCGGTCGACGAGGTCGAGCAGGCGGCCGGGGGTGCCGACCACGACCTCGACGCCCTCGGCGAGCGCCTCCAGCTGCGGCTCGTAGCCGACGCCGCCGTAGACGGTGAGCACCCGGGCCCGCCGCACCGTCGACGCGATGGCGAGGTCGCGGGCCACCTGGAGCGCCAGCTCGCGGGTGGGGCACATGACGAGCGCCTGCGGCTTGCCGGGCGCCTCGAGCTCGGCGAAGCCCGGCTCGTCGGGCACCGTGATGCGCTGCAGCAGCGAGATGCCGAAGGCGAGGGTCTTGCCGGTGCCCGTACGGGCCTGCCCGATCATGTCGGTGCCCTGGATCGCGATGGGGATCGACAGCGCCTGGATCGGGAACGGGTGGGTGATGCCGATCTGCGCCAGTGCCTCGACGACGGGCGGGATCACGCCCAGCTCCTCGAAGGTGACCTGGGGGTCGGCCTCGGTGACAGGGGTATGGATGACGTCCTCGACGACCACGTCGTCGGGGACGGGAACCTCGTTGCTCAGGATCGTGCCTCACGTACGGCCGGCCCTCACAGGCCGGGATGACTACCAGGGCCGGGCGGCGTCGCGCACGGACAGGTCCGGGACGCCGGTCGGGGCGCTCGTGTGCGCCGGGTGACATGCTACCCGGACGAGCCGACGGCGGGGAATCGACGCACCGCCCGCCCCTCCCCGCCACGGCGAGCCCGCCAGGTCTGGGACGCCGCCCGCTGCGGCGGCCGCAGCGAACCGGGGGGGAGCGCGACCCGGGACCGGCGGATCCGCACCCGCCGGGGCGCGGCCGGCGCCGGGACGTCCCGTAGGCTGGCTCACCACCGTCCCTGGAGTGAGGAGCCCCATGACCGAGCCGGCCCGACCCGTCGTCGCGGTGGTGGGACGCCCCAACGTGGGCAAGTCCACGCTCGTCAACCGCATCCTGGGCCGCCGCGAGGCGGTGGTGCAGGACGTGCCGGGGGTGACCCGCGACCGGGTCTCGTACGACGCCGAGTGGTCGGGCCGCGAGTTCGTGGTGGTCGACACCGGCGGCTGGGTGTCGGACGCCAAGGGCCTGGCGGCGCAGATCGCCGAGCAGGCGGAGCTGGCGATCATGGCCGCCGACGCCGTGCTCTTCGTCGTGGACGCCCAGGTGGGCACGACCGACGAGGACGAGGCGGTGGTGCAGGTGCTGCGCCGCAGCCGCAAGCCGGTGGTGCTGGCGGCCAACAAGGTCGACGACCCGCGCACCGAGGCCGAGGCCGCGTCGATGTGGAACCTCGGCCTGGGGGAGCCGCACGGGGTGTCGGCGCTGCACGGCCGCGGCACCGGCGACCTCCTCGACGCGCTGCTCGAGGCGCTGCCCGAGGCCCCCCTGGCCGACCTCGACCCGGCCGCCGACAGGCCGCGGCGCGTCGCGATCGTCGGCAAGCCGAACGCCGGCAAGTCGTCGCTGCTCAACCGGCTCACCGGCCGGCAGCGCTCGGTCGTCGACTCCGTGGCCGGCACGACGGTCGACCCGGTCGACGAGCTCGTCGACCTGGCCGGCACCACCTACCGGCTCGTCGACACCGCCGGCATCCGGCGCCGCGTCAAGGAGGCGTCAGGCCACGAGTACTACGCCTTCCTGCGCACGCAGACCGCCATCGAGCGCGCCGAGGTGTGCGTCGTGGTGATCGACGCCTCCGAGCCCGTCACCGAGCAGGACCTGCGGATCCTCGACCTCGTGGAGGAGGCCGGTCGGGCCATGGTGATCGCCTACAACAAGTGGGACCTCACCGACGACGAGCGCCGCCGCTACCTCGACCGTGAGATCGACCGCGACCTGCGCCACGTACGGTGGGCCCCGACCGTCAACATCTCCGCCCTCACCGGACGCAACGTGCACCTGCTGGCCTCCCGCCTTGAGGAGTCCCTCGCCGGCTGGGAGACCCGGGTGCCCACCGGACGGCTCAACGCCTTCCTCGGCCGCGTCGCCGCCGCCCACCCCCACCCGGTGCGCAGCGGCAAGCAGCCCCGCATCCTCTTCGGCACCCAGGCCCAGGCCTCGCCGCCCACCTTCGTCCTGTTCAGCTCCGGGCAGCTGGACGCCCACTACGTACGCTTCGTCGAGCGCCGGCTGCGCGAGGAGTTCGGGTTCCGCGGCTCACCCGTCCACGTCGAGGTACGGGCCCGCGAGCGGCGCAGCAAGGCCTGACGTGTCCGGCCTGGTCGCAGCCCACTCGGCAGGCCCCAGGCGAGGTCTGGGCGACGCGCCGACACCCCACGACGAGAACTGCGCGCGCACCACCCCCGACATCGGGTACAGTGGCTCCTCGGCGCCCCACCACGGGCGCCGCACAACCGAACAGCGGGCTGTGGCGCAGCTTGGTAGCGCACTTGACTGGGG
>JBHAES010000367.1:0-3703 GCA_041855725.1 Actinomycetota bacterium | reverse complement strand
GGACGCCGCGGTCGAGGAGGTCGCGGCGGCGGTCGCCTCCCCCGGCACGGAGCCGGTGCTGAGCGACGACGCGGTGATGGTCGCGGTGTTCAGCCTGGTGGGCGACTCGCTGACGACCGGCTCGGTGCGGCTCGTCGACTACCTGCGTCACCGCTACGGGGTGCCGACGGTGGTCTCGGTGCTGCTGTCGGCGCTCGGCCAGCTCGGCGTGCACCGCTCCTACGGCGGGCTGCGGTGGCGCCTGACGGTGCTCGACGACCCGTCCGAGCCGCTGCGCGCCGCTTGGTCGTGGCGGCTGTCCGACTCGCTGGAGCACCTGGCGCAGGTGCTGAGGGTGATCCCCCGCGACGAGTACGAGCAGTGCCTGACCCAGGTTCGGGCGGCCTGGCCGGGGCTGCCGGTGCTGCGCCGGCTGGTCGTGGCCCAGGTGTTCCGTGAGGAGACCGACCTCGCCGACGAGGTCGGCCGACAGCTGATGGCCATGACGGCCGACGAGCGTCAGGGCTGGCTCCACGGGCTGATCGGCCTCGTGCGCGACCGCGAGGTGCTCGCGGCGGCCCTGAAGGACCGTCCCGACTGCTTGTCGGCGTGGGAGGACCCCCAGTGGTGCGCGACGGTGCTGCACGACTTCGGAGCCGACGCCGTGGAACGGTTGGCCCCCGGCGCCCGGCACGAGGAGGCGGGCGAGGCGCTAGGGCTGATCGGCCGCCCGGACGCGGTGGCCGCCCTGGCCCGGGTCGCGAGCACCAGCAAGGGGGCGACGACCCGGCTCGACGCCGCCGCGACCAGGTGGTCGGCCGCGGCGATCGCGGCCCTGGCACCGATGGTCGCCGCCGGTGGCAAGGACGCCCCGCTGCTGGAGCCCATCCTGACGCGGCTCGTGGTGGCCGACCCCCGGCTGGCGGCCACCGTGGGGCTGTGGCTCGACGGTCCGGGGCGTACGGCCATCGACCGGCTGCTCGAGCGGGCGGCCGGACCGGCCGAGGTGGCCGCCGCTGACGAGCTGCCCCCGGTGCTGGCCTCGCCGCCGTGGCTGGGCAAGCGGGTGGCCTCGAAGGTTCCCACCAACCTCGCGCTCGAGCCGCTGCCGCTGCCCGAGTCGGCGGACTGGGGACCCGGCGGCGTCGAGGCGGCGCTGGCGCGGGACCCGTGGGCGGTCCGTATGGCTGAACGCCTCACCGACGAGGCCGCGGCGGTGACCCAGTTCCTGCGCTGCTCCACCAGGAGCACCACCGCGCAGGAGGCGGCCACGCGGGCGGCCAAGGCCGCTGCCGCCGGCGACGTGGACACCTTCGTGGCGGCGTTCAGCGAGCACCTCGCCGCTGAGAGGTCGACGGGCTACGGCTGGCACTCGTACGACGGCGTGGCCATCGCCCGCATGCGGCGACCGCTCGCGCTCGCCACGTGGAACACCTTCTCCGTCTCCGGCGACGCCGTCTACAGGGCCGAGTACGCGGTCGCCACCCTGGGGCTCGACGGGCTGCCCGGCACGCTGCGGCTCATCCAGCGGTGGCCGGGCGAGCACGCCGCGCTGCTGATGCCGTTCGCGTCGGCCGCGTGCGCGCCGGTCATGGCACGCTGCTGGGCGCGGCTGAAGAAGGCCCGCCCCGCCGGGAAGGCGTGGCTGCTCGCCCACCCCGAGCACGCCGTCGCCGCCCTGGTGCCTGCCGCGCTGGGCAAGCGGGGCGAGGCGAAGGACTGCGCGATCAGCGCCCTGCGGCTGCTGGCCGCCGAGGGGCTGGGCGACACCGTGCGCGAGGTCGCGCAGCGGTGGGGCCGCGCCGACGTCGAGGCCGGCGTGGCCGAGGTGCTGGCCATGGACCCGATGCAGCAGCTGCCGTCGCGGATCCCGGCGCTGCCGTCGTGGTGGCGGCCGACCACCTGGCAGCGACCCGTGCTGCGCTCGGGCAAGGCGCTGCCCGACGCCGCCCTCGACCCCATCGGGGTGATGCTGGCGCTGTCGCGGCAGGACGGGGTGTACCCGGGCCTCGAGCAGGTGAAGGAGGCCTGCACCCCCGACAGCCTCGCCGCGTTCGCGTGGGACGCGTTCAGTGCCTGGCTGGTCGGCGGCGCCGCGTCGAAGGAGGGCTGGGCGCTGACGTCCCTCGGCATCGTGGGCGACGACGAGGTGGCGCGACGGATCACGCCCATGATCCGGGCGTGGCCCGGTGAGTCGCAGCACACCCGGGCCGTGACCGGCCTCGACGTGCTCGCCGGCATCGGCTCCGACGTGGCGCTGATGATGCTCAACGGCATCGCGCAGAAGGTGAGGTTCAAAGGGCTGCAGGACAAGGCGCGCGCGAAGATCGCCGAGGTGGCGGCCGACCGTGGGCTCACCACCGAGGAGCTCGCCGACCGGCTGGCACCCGACCTCGGCCTGGACGCGCACGGCACCGTGCGCCTCGACTTCGGGCCGCGCTGGTTCGAGGTCGGGTTCGACGAGTCGCTGCTGCCGTTCGTACGCGACGCCGACCGGCAGCGGCTCAAGGACCTGCCCAAGCCGCGCCAGACCGACGACGCGGCCCTCGCCGCCGCGGCGACGAAACGGTACCGGCAGCTCAAGAAGGACGCCCGCACCGTCGCCGCCCAGCAGGTGGTCCGGTTCGAGCTGGCGATGTGGGACCAGCGGCGCTGGGCCCCGGAGACGTTCACCGAGCTGATGGTGCGCCACCCGCTGGTGCGTCACGTCGTACGCCGGCTGGTGTGGGGCGCGTACGCCCCCGACGCCGCCCACCCGAACCAGGGCGGCACCCTGGAGGCGGTGTTCCGCGTCGACGAGGACGGCGCGTTCACCACCGCCGCCGACGACGCGTACGACGTGCCGGCCGGTCGGGTCGTGGGGGTGGTGCACCCGCTGCACCTGGACCCCGACGACGCGGTCGCCATGGGCCAGCTCTTCGCCGACTACGAGATCGTGCAGCCGTTCGGGCAGCTGGGGCGCGACACGTACGCGCTGACCGACGAGGAGATGCAGTCGGTGAAGCTGGATCGGTGGAAGGGACGGTCGTTCCCGTCAGCGCGGGCCATGGGGTTGGTGAACCGGGGCTGGCGGCGGGGCGACGCCTTGGACGGCGGCTGGGTCGGCTGGTTCACGCGCGACCTCGTCGGCGGCGAGACCGCGTACTGCAACCTCGACCCGGGGATGGTGATCGGCATGCCCGACATGGAGCCGGAGCAGACCGTCGAGTCCCTCACCCTCGACGAGGTGTACCACGTGAAGAAGAGCGGGACCCGGTTCGGCGTGCTCGACCCGGTGTCGGCCAGCGAGCTGATCCGCGAGATGGAGGTCCTCACCAGCCCGGCCGGCTGAGCGTCCGGGCAGCCGCGGGGCGTACGCGCCGCCGCCAGGACGGTCCCCGCACCCAGGTGCGAGGCGGCCGGCACCAGCAGGGATGCTGCGGTCCGCCGGCGCTGACCGGGCTGGGCACGCCCTCGTCGCGCGGCACCTGCCACGTCCGTGCCCCCGGGGCGACGACTGCTGGGGCGGTGACCGCCGGCGGCGTACCCGCGCCGCAGCGCGCACCCTCAGGTGCTCGACACCCTGGCCGAGGGCCGCGGCCGCGTTCTGGAACCATGCGGACCGTCCGTCGCTGCGCCACCGGGCCACCGACGCCCCCACCCGGTGGCCGCCGATCAGCCCGACCGCAGGCTCCTGGCTCGCGCCCGGGCGCCGCAGCCACGCGGGTACGGCACCCGGTCCGGC
>JBHAES010000366.1:0-2550 GCA_041855725.1 Actinomycetota bacterium | reverse complement strand
GGCGCCCCGGGCGGGCCGACGGCGGCGGTGCTACGCCGACACGGCCAGCGTGGCGCGGTCCGGAGCGGCCGTCAGCACCTCGCGGAGGGCCTCGGCGACCGGCTTGGGGCGGCCGTCGTAGTCGAGGAGGGCGAGCGAGACGGCGCAGGGGAACGCGTCGTGGCCGAGCCAGACGAAGAAGCCGCCGGTCGCGGGGAAGCGGTCGCGGATGGCGGCGACGGCGTGGGCGAGGTGGCGGGCCTGGTCGGCCTGGCTACGGGCGACGTACGCCTCCAGGCCGCCGGTGCCGTCCCAGGCCTCGAAGTCGGTGAGCCACCAGGCGGAGGTGTGCGCCCACCGGCGGGCGAGGTCGGCGCGTCGGGCGGGGGTGTCGACCGGCCCGGTGAGCCCGCAGCGGCTGAGCAGGTCCCAGCCGGAGCAGCCGGGGAAGCCGATCTCGCTGCGCAGGAGGGCGTCGTCGGCCGCCCAGTAGGCGACCCAGTCGTCCCAGCCGCCGTGGAACTCCCAGGGGCCGTGCACGTCGTGGTGGCGGCCGGCGCCGGCGTGGTCGGGCTCGAACCAGCACGAGGGCCCGCTCGGTGAGGCGGGCACGAACCGTCGGAACGGGTCGGCGTCGGCGACGGCGTCGGCGGCGGCGGCGAGCGCGGGGTGGTCGAGGCCGCACGGCACCTCGGTGCCGTCCTCGGGCTGCGACAGCTCGTTGCCGCCGCCCCACAGCACCAGGCTCGGGTGGTGGCTCAGCCGGATGGCCCAGTCGGAGGCGATGCGGCTCACCTGGGTGGTGAACTCCTCGTCGTGCGGCGGGGTGTTGTCGAGGCCCGACGAGCACAGGGGCAGCTCCTGCCAGACGAGGAAGCCGTACTCGTCGCACAGGTCGTAGAACAGGGGCTGCTCGAGCATGGCGCCGCCCCAGACCCGGAACGCGTTGATGCCGATGCGGCGGTACTGCTCCATGCGGTGGCGGTAGTCGGCCTCGGTGACGTCGGCGTAGTCGGCGCGGATCGGCACCCAGTTCACGCCGGCGAGCAGGACCGGGTCGCCGTCGACCTCGCACACCCACGGCATCGCGTCGGGTCCCGCGCCGGCGCACGGGCGCCACCCCACCCGGCGGAACCCGACGCGGCGGGTGAGGGTGTGGTCGCCGACCGTGGCGGTCACGGTGACCGTGCCGCCGGCGCCGGGACGCCACCGCGGCACGTCGCCGACCTCGAGCCGGTGCCAGGTCCAGTCGGGCTCGACCCGCAGCCGCTGCCCCGGCGCCAGCGGGCGCCCGCCCGGACCCGTCAGCGTCAGGCGCACCGGCTCGTCGGCGTCGGCGCGGGCGAGCAGCAGCCCGGTGCCGTCGGCGAGGTCGCCGCCCACCTGGAGCCGCCGGATCCGCGGCTCGCCCACCCGCAGCGTGACCGGCCCGGCCACCTGGGTCGACACCAGCCGCGGCATCCAGTCCCACCCGTACGAGTAGCGGGCCTTGAACTCGCGCACCCGGCTGGTCCAGGTGACCTGGCCCAGGTCGTCGGGCCGCCGGTCGAGCACCACGGTGAGCGTACGGCCGCCCGCGCGGACGGCGTCGGTGACGTCGAGCGCAACGGGGAGCGCCGCGTTGCCGAACCGGGCCACCTCGGTGTCGTCGACCAGCACCAGGCCGCCGAAGTCGAGGGAGTCGAACCTCACCACCACCGGCTCGTCGGTGCCGGCCAGCCCGTCGGGCAGCGGCCGGCTGATCGTCCAGTGCCGGTGCTCCAGCCACTCGTGCTCGCGCGACGCGGTGCCGACCGTCGGGTCCGGCAGCAGCCCAGCCGCGAGGAGCGCCCCCCGTACGGACCCCGGCACCCGCATGGGGACCGGCCCGACGTCCGGCCGGTCGTGACCTGTGCGCACGAAGCTCCACGACCGTCGCCAGTCGTTCTCGCGCCACCCGCGCAGCGTCCAGTCGCCGGCCAGGTCGTGCTCCCGCATGCGTCGCCCGCCTCTCCTTCGCGTGGTTCAGATGGTCACCTCGAGGGTGGGCACGGTGGTGGCGCTGCCCTCTCGGCTGTCGATGGTGATGTCGTGGGGCTGGTCGCCGGCAGGGGGCGTCTCGGCGAGGAGGAAGGCGGTGCCGGTGCCGAGGGTGGTTCGGACGTGGCCGGTGACGTCGAGGGTGAGCTGGGTCTTGGTGCGGGGCACGGTGAGGCGGCCCAGGAGGGTGCCGACCGTGGGGAGGGTGGCGTGGGTGAGGGTGGTCTCGTCCCAGCCGGGGTCGAGGGCCCACACGGCGACCGTGGCCGTGGCGCCGGGGGTGTTGGCGTGGCCGGCGGTGACCCGCAGGACGGCCCGCGACACGGTGCCGGTCACCACGCCGAACCCGATCACCGCCCGCTTCTCGTAGTCACCGGTGCCGCCCTTGACGTGCAGCAGCGAGTCACGGCCGTGGCTCTCGTGGGCGTGCCCCCCGCCACGCACCCATGTGTCGGCAGCAGCCGGGATCACCCGGTCACCCAACGGCCCGACCTCGACCCGGGCCCGCACCCACCGGGTCACCGCGGCCAGGGTGACCACCACCGCCACCTC
>JBHAES010000365.1:0-12006 GCA_041855725.1 Actinomycetota bacterium | reverse complement strand
TGCTCGACCTGGCCCTGGGTGCCCGGCCCGGCCTCGACCATCCCGCAGCGACCGCGTTCGTGGCGGCCGTCGGCGGCGAGCCGCGTGCCAAGTACGGGTGGACCGACGTGGCCCGGTTCAGTGCGCTGGGCGTGCCGGCGGTGAACTTCGGCCCCGCCGACCCCGGCAAGGCCCACGCCGACGACGAGTACTGCCCCAGCGCCGACCTGACCCGCTGCCACGAAGCCCTCGTCCGGTGGCTGTCCGACTGAGGGAGGCCGTCGTGTGCTGCGTGGCGAGAGCCGGCGGCGCGCGCCCTGCTACGGTGTCGGGGCCGGCGGGGAGACAGGATCGTCGCCCCATGAGAGTCACCCAGCTCGAGGTCAGCACCTGGCGCAACGTCAGAACGTCTCGTTCGACGTCGGCGTGCGTCGCCGGGATGATCAGGACCGGGCCGACGCCGAGCTGCTCATCCAGACCCTTTGGGCAGGTCTCCGCGCATCAGGACTTCCGCGACGTCGCCGACTGCTTCGAACGTGTTCAGGACGTCCATCTCGGTGAACAAGGGGACCGGGAACCTCGACACGCTCATCGACAAGCTCGCCGCGACGACGCTGAACGAGCCGTGGGTCGTCTTCCGGGACTCCGGCAGTGCCCTTTGAAGCTGCGGGACCGACTGATCGGCCACCGGCAGCCCGGCCCGTTCTTGGTGCTGCGGCTGGTGAGGCCCATGAACGAGGCCTGGCTGATGGCGGACGCGGCCGGGTTCGCCCAGCACTTCGGCGTGCTCCCGGCACGGATCCCCGCAGCCCCCGAGGAGCGGCCCCGCCCGAAGGCTGACCTGCTCCGGGGGTGCCAGTCGGCCCGCCGGCGCGCTGTGCGCGCCGACCTGGTGCGGCCCGACGGTGCCCCAGGACCCTGGTACGTGCAGGGGCTCAACACGTTTGCCCGCGAGGCCTGGGACGTCGACCGGGCCCGGGAGCGAAGCCCGAGCCTGGACCGCGCCATCGCCAGGTTGGAGGCGATGCGGCGGGGTCTGGGGTAGGCCGTCGGGGCGTCCCTGCGCCGGTCTGGGTCGGTGGCGGTACATTTCCCACCATGGCCACCAAGCAGGGCACCCAGAACCAGGGCCCGGTGATCCGCCGCAAAGGCAACCGGCAGCCCACCACGACCGACCAGCGGCTCCTCGACACGACGGGGCCGTCCGACTGGGTGCACACCGACCCGTGGCGGGTGCTGCGCATCCAGTCCGAGTTCGTGGAGGGCTTCGGCACGCTCGCCGAGCTGGGGCCGGCGGTGTCGGTGTTCGGCTCGGCCCGCACGAAGCGGTCGCACCCGATGTACGCGAAGGGCCACGAGATCGGCGGGCGCCTGGCCCGGGCCGGCTACGCCGTCATCACCGGCGGCGGCCCCGGCATCATGGAGGCTGTCAACAAGGGCGCCCGGCAGGCCGGGGGCACGTCGGTGGGGCTCGGCATCGAGCTGCCGTTCGAGCAGTCGCTCAACAAGTACGTGACGCTCGGCATCAACTTCCGCTACTTCTTCGCCCGCAAGACGATGTTCCTCAAGTACTCGCAGGGGTTCGTCGTGATGCCGGGCGGGTTCGGCACGTTCGACGAGCTGTTCGAGTCGGTGACGCTGGCCCAGACCGGCAAGGTCACCCAGTTCCCGGTGGTGCTGTTCTCGTCGGAGTTCTGGAACCCGATGCTCTCGTGGGTGCGCGAGCACGTGCTCGCCGAGGGCTACATCAGCGAGCCGGACCTCGACATGCTGCACGTCACCGACGACGTCGACGAGGTGGTCGCCTACCTGCAGTCACCCACCCCGCGGCCGCAGGCCGCCGACGACCCGAGCTGAGGAGGCCGCCGTGGAGTGGGTCATCGCCGCGCTGGCCGTCGTCGCCATCGCCCTCGCCGCCGTCGCCGCCACCGGACGCGGCGGCGGCATGCCCGACCTCGTCGACGACCGGGTGGCGCCCGAGCTGCCCGACGGCCCCCTGGACGGCGCCGACCTGCAGCGGGTGCAGTTCGCCGTGGTGCCCCGCGGCTACGCCATGGACCAGGTCGACGCCCTGATCGACCGGCTCTCCCACCAGCTGGGAGGGGAGGCTGAGCCGGCTCCCCTCGAGCTCGACCAGGTCGAGGCCGAGCCGACGGCGGCCACCGCGGCGACGCCCGAGGACGTCACGGTGACGCCCGAGGACGTCACGGCCGCGACCGACGACGAGCCCGCCGGTGCCGTCACCTACGGGATCGCGCCCGCCCCCGCGGTCGGCTACGGGGCGCACGTCACCGAGCCGGAAGCCGACCCGACCCCGGCCGAGCCCGACGACCCGGCGTCCGGCGGCACGGCCTGACGAGCCGGCTGGGGCCACAGCCACGTACGACGGCGGGCGGGCGACGGCCCTCGGGTTCCCGACGCCGTCGCGATTTCGGTCGACCACGACGAGATGGGATAATGGCCGGTGACACGCTACCGAGACGAAAGGTGAACGCGATGGCAGCGATGAAGCCGCGCACGGGTGACGGTCCGATGGAGGTCACCAAGGAGGGGCGGGGCATCGTGATGCGCGTACCCGTCGACGGAGGCGGCCGTCTCGTGGTCGAGCTCAACGCCACCGAGGCCAACGACCTGCTGGAGGCCCTCAAGGGCGTCGTCGCCTGACCTCCCGCACCCACGCATCCCGCGCCCCCTGCCGCTTCGGCAGGGGGCGCGGTGCGTGCGGCGTCAGCGGGCCCGGTGCGCGGCGATCGCCTTCTCGTAGACGGCCACGGTCTCCTGGGCGATCTTCTCCCACGAGAACTCGTCGATGCAGCGCTTCCGGCCGGCCAGGCCCATGGCCCGGGCACGCGCCGGGTCGCGGGTGAGCTCGTTGATGCGGTCGGCGAACGTGGCCTCGAACGTCTCCACGTACGCCGCCTCGCCCGCTCGCGCCGGGTCGTACGGCACCAGCAGCCCCGTCTCGCCGTCGACGACCACCTCGGGGATGCCGCCGACCGCCGACGCCACCACCGGGATCTCGCAGGCCATCGCCTCGAGGTTCACGATGCCGAGCGGCTCGTACACCGACGGGCAGGCGAACAGGGTGGAGTGGGTGAGCACCTGGCGCACCGAGGCGCGCGGCAGCATCTCCTGCACCCACGTCACGGTGCCGGGCCGCTCCTGCTCGAGGCGGCCGAACGCCTCGTCGAACTCGGCGGCGATCTCGGGGGTGTCCGGGGCGCCGGCGAGCAGCACCAGCTGGGTGTCGGGGTCGAGGCGGCGGGCGGCGCGCACGAGGTGCACGAGCCCCTTCTGCCGGGTGATGCGGCCCACGAACGTGACGATCGGGCGGGAGCGGTCGACGCCCAGGCCGTCGATCACGTCGGTGGCCGGGTCCGGCTTGAACTCCTCGGGGTCGATGCCGTTCTTGACCACGTGGATCTTCTCGAGCGGCACGAACGGGTAGGCGTTGCGGATGTTGGTGATCATCGCCTCGCTCACCGCGATCACGGCGTCGGCCTCGGCGTACGCGGTCTTCTCGATCCACGAGCTCACCCGGTAGCCGCCGCCGAGCTGCTCGGCCTTCCACGGCCGGTCGGGCTCGAGGGAGTGGGCGGTCACGACGAGCGGCACGTCCTGGTAGAGGCCGCCGACGATGCCGGCGAACTGGGCGTACCAGGTGTGGGCGTGGATCACGTCGACCGGCGGCAGCGCAGCCGCCATCGCCACGTCGGCGCCCAGCGTACGGATGGCCGCGTTGGCGCCCTGCGGGTAGTCCTCGGCGTGCGAGGTCGCGCCGTCGCGAGGCTCGCCCATCGCCTGCACGTCGACGAGGTCGCAGAACTTGGCGAGCTGCGGCACCAGCTGCCCGACGTGCACGCCGGCGCCGCCGTAGATGAAGGGAGGGTACTCACGGGTGAGGATCGAGACACGGAGAGCCATGGCCCGATCCTTCCAGGCCCGGGGCCGGACGGCGGCCGATCCACGCTTTCTGTGGCCGGGTCGGCGCCGTCGGGCACCGCCCGACCCGGTAGCGAGCCGCAACGGGTGGAAACCGCCACGGGGGAGCCGTGGGACCGGGTAGGTTGCCTGCATGCCGAACCGACCGAACGCGCTGTCCATCGTCCTCGCCGGCGGCGAGGGCAAGCGCCTCATGCCGCTCACCGCCGACCGCGCCAAGCCCGCCGTACCGTTCGGCGGCACCTATCGGCTGATCGACTTCGTGCTGTCGAACCTGGTGAACTCCGACCTGCGTCGCATCGCCGTGCTCACCCAGTACAAGTCGCACTCCCTCGACCGGCACATCTCGCTCACGTGGCGGATGTCGGTGCTGCTCAACAACTACGTCACCTCGGTGCCGGCCCAGCAGCGTACGGGCAAGCAGTGGTACCAGGGCTCGGCCGACGCCATCTACCAGTCGCTGAACCTGATCCGCGACGACGACCCCGACTACGTGGTGGTGTTCGGCGCCGACAACATCTACCGCATGGACGTCGAGCAGATGCTCGAGGCCCACATCGACTCCGGCATGGACTGCACCGTCGCCGGCATCCGCGTGCCGCGCCACGAGGCGAGCGCGTTCGGCATCATCGACGCGGGCGAGGACCACAAGATCCGGCAGTTCCTGGAGAAGCCGGCCGACCCGCCCGGTCTGCCCGGTTCGCCCGACGAGTCGTTCGCGTCGATGGGTAACTACATCTTCACCCGTGACGCCTTCGTCGAGGCGCTGCACTCCGACGCGGCGGTGGAGGGCTCGAAGCACGACATGGGCGGCAACATCATCCCCGCGTTCGTCGAGGCGGGCCGCGCCCAGGTCTACGACTTCACCAGCAACGACGTGCCCGGCGCCACCGCGAAGGACCGCAACTACTGGCGCGACGTCGGCACCATCGACGCCTACCACCACGCCCACATGGACCTGGTGTCGGTCGACCCCGAGTTCAACCTCTACAACCGCCGCTGGCCGATCTGGACCTCGCAGGCGCAGCTGCCGGGCGCGAAGTTCACGCTGCGCGGCAACGCCGAGGACTCGATCGTCAGCGCGGGCTGCATCATCTCCGGCGGCGACGTCGACCGGTCGGTGCTGTCGCCCAACGTCGTGATCGACAAGTGGGCCACGGTCGAGGAGGCGGTCATCTTCTCCGGCTGCCGGGTGGGGCGCAACGCCGTCGTACGCCGGGCGATCCTCGACAAGAACGTGGTCGTGCCCGACGGGGCCGAGATCGGCGTCAACCACGAGCACGACCGGGCCCGCGGCTTCGAGGTCTCCGAGGGCGGCATCACCGTGGTCGCCAAGGGCGCCGTCGTCCCGCCGCCCTGACCTGCCCCGGACGGCACGCCCCGGACCGCGTGTCCGGGGCCTTGTCCGTTCCGGTCGGCGCGCCGGGGAGCGTGGGGGAGCGGGCCGCCGGGTCAGCCCTTCACGGCCACGAGCAGCCCGTCGCCGGTCGGCAGCAGCGCCGGGGTGAGGGTGCCCATCTCGGCCACGGCGGCCAGCAGGTCGCGCATCACGACGGTCTCGTCGTCGTCGTTGTCGTCGTCGGCGACGGCGTCGCCGAGCAGGGTGTGGTGCACGGCGAGCAGGCCGCCGGGGCGCAGCAGCCGCAGCGCCTGCTCCACGTGCTCGGGGCACTCGAGGCGCTCGCCGTTGACGAGCACCAGGTCGTAGGCCTCGTCGCTCAGCTTGGGCAGCACGGTGAGCGGGCTGCCCGCGATCGTCCGCAGCCGCTGCGGGCGGACGCCGGTGCCGGTGACGATGCGGCGGGCGATGTTCTGGTGCTCGGCCTCGGTGTCGATCGTGGTGAGCACACCGTCGGGGGCCATGCCGACGAGCAGGGCGAGCGAGGCGACGCCGGTGCCGGTGCCGATCTCGACGACCGCCTTGGCGTCGACCAGGCGGGCCAGGAACGTCAGCGCCTGCGCGACCCCGCGCGACGGCGACTCGAGGTGGAGCTCGGCGGCGGCCTTGCGGGCGGCGCGACCCGCCTCGGTCTCGGGGGTGAAGGTCTCGGCGAAGGCCCACGAGGCGGGCCTCGGGGCCTGGGCGGCTGCTCCGGTGGACATGGAACTCACAGGCTCACCCTACTTGCTAACCCCTACGATGAGCCCATGAACCGGGTCGTGACCGCTGAGATCGTCGCCAACGTGCTGTCTGTCGAGGTCGCCGTCGGCGACAAGGTGGGGCCCACCGACCCGGTAGCGCTGCTGGAGTCGATGAAGATGGAGATCCCCGTGCTGGCCGACACGACCGGTACGGTGAGCGAGGTCGTCGTGGCGCCGGGGGACGTGGTCCACGACGGCGACCCGCTCGTCGTCATCGCGGAGGACTGAGGACATGCAGACAGACATGCAGGCCGGTGCACCGGCCGCGACACCGCCGTTCGGCCGGCTCGTCACCGCCATGGTGACCCCCTTCACCGGCGACGGTGCCCGCGTCGACCTCGACGCGGCGGCCCGGCTCGCCACCTACCTCGTCGACGTGCAGCGCAACGACGCCCTCGTCGTCAACGGCACCACCGGCGAGGCGCCCACCACCAGCGACGACGAGAAGGCGGCCCTGGTGCGCTGCGTCGCCGACACGGTCGGCGACCGGGCGAAGGTGCTCGCCGGGGTCGGCACCAGCGACACCCGGCACACCTGCCGGCTCGCGGCGATGGCCGCCGACGCGGGCGCCGACGGGCTGCTCGTCGTGGCCCCGTACTACAGCAAGGCGCCCCAGCGTGGCGTGGCGGCGCACTTCGTCGCCGTCGCCGACGCCACCGACCTGCCCGTCATGGTGTACGACATCCCGCAGCGGGCCGCCATCCAGGTCGAGACCGCCACCCTCGTCGAGCTCGCCCAGCACCCGCGCATCGTCGCCGTCAAGGACGCCAAGGGTGCACCGACCGCCTCGGCGCAGGTGATGGCGGCCACCGGGCTGGCCTACTACGCCGGCGACGACGCCATGCTGCTGCCGGTCCTCGCCGTCGGCGGCGTGGGCGTGGTGGGCACCTCGACCCATTTCACCGGCGCCCGGACGGCCGAGGTGATCGAGGCATGGGTGCGTGGCGACGCCGCCGACGCCCTGCGCCGCTACCGCGAGCTGCTCGGCGTCTACACCGGCGTGTTCGCCACCCAGGGGGTGATGCTGGTCAAGGCCGGCCTCGCGGCCCGCGGGTTCGACCGCTGGCCGCTGCGCCCACCGCTGGTCGACGCCACCGACGCCGAGCGGGACGCCTTCGTGGCCTGCCTCGACGCGGCCGGCCTGTGACGCGCCTGGTCGCTGCGACTATCCTGACCCCGTGGACATCGGCCCGCTCGAACTCATCTTCCTGGTGCTGCTCGGCATCGTGATGTTCGGGCCCGAGCGGATCCCCACCATCGCCCGCAAGGCCGGCCGCGTCGTACGCTACCTCGGCGCGATCGCCAACGACGCCAAGGGCCAGCTGCGGCAGGAGCTCGGCCCGGAGTGGGACGGCCTGGAGCTGTCAGACCTCAACCCGAAGAACTTCATCTCCAAGCACCTGCTCGACAGCAACGAGGTCGCCGCCGTGCGCAGCGCCCTCGACGAGTCGAAGGGCGCCCTCTCCCAGGCCGGGCAGCAGCTCAACGAGATGTCCGACGGGGTCGCCGCCCTCGACGCCTCGAGCGCCGGGGAGGCCGGCACCACCGCCGTGGTGTTCGTCGGCTCGGCGTTCGACCCCGAGGCCACCTGACCCACCCTCACCGCGTCCGACAGCCCTTGTCGGCGGCTCGGCGGTGCGTCCTGGGACGCCACAGCCCATCGACCCAGACCTGCGCAGTCGCTCAGCACGGCGCGCCGACCCCCGCTCCGCAGACTCCAGGCGACCAGTCGCACCATGCCGCGGGGGCGCGGGCGCACGTGGCCGCGCCCGGGCAGGCCGTCACCGCGACGCCCCGTCAGGCCGGCCAGGCGGCTCGCAGGGTGCGGATCAGCCCCGGGAGGGCAGGGCCGTGGCTCACCGGTCGACCGGCGTCAGCCCCAGCGGCATGCCGGCGAGCCCGCGCGGGGTGGTGGCGAGCCGCTCGGCCAGCGACCACAGCGGGGCGGTGGAAGGCCGGGTGCGGTCGAGCTCCACCAGCGGGGTGCCCGCGTCGCCGGCCGCCCGGAAGTCCCGCTCCAGCGGGATCTCGGCCAGCAGCGGCACCTCGTAGCCGAGCCGCTGCGACAGGGCCCCGGCCGCCTGGGCGCCGCCGCCGCTGCCGAACAGGTCGATGCGGTGCTCCTCGTGGCAGTGCGGGCAGGTGGTCAGCAGGTACGACATGTTCTCGACCACCCCGGCCACCCGCTGGTGGAGGATGTCGGCCATCGTGCCGGCCCGCTCGGCGATCTCGCTGGCGGCCGCCTGTGGCGTGGTCACCACGATCACCTCGGCGTTGGGGAGCTTGCGCCCGAGGCTCATCTGCACGTCGCCGGTGCCGGGCGGCAGGTCGATGAGCAGGAAGTCCAGGTCGCCCCAGTGCACGTCGGTGAGCAGCTGGGTGAGGCCCCGGTCGAGCATCGGTCCGCGCCACGCCACCACGGCCGTCCGCTCCGGCTTGAGCATGCCGATGGAGATCACCTTCACGCCACGGGTCTCGACCGGCATCAGCATGTCGAGGTCGGGGATCGCCGACGGGACGTCGTCGTCGCCGAGCCCGAGCAGGTCGGGCACCGAGTGGCCGTAGATGTCGGCGTCGAGCAGGCCGACCGTACGCCCCTGCGCCGCGAGCGCCAGCGCCAGGGCGACCGTCACCGACGACTTGCCCACGCCCCCCTTGCCCGAGGCCACCGCGATCACCCGGGTGAGGCTCGTGGGGCTGGCGAACGGGATCTCGCGCTCGGGGACGCCGCCGCGCAGCATCGTGCGCAGCGCCGTCCGCTGCTCCTCGTCCATCACGCCGAGCTCGACGCGGACGCCGGTGATCCCTGCCACCTCGCCGACCGCGATGGTGACGTCGTTGCGCAGCCGGTCCTTGAGAGGACAGCCGCCGGTGGTGAGCAGGATCCGTACGCTCGCCACCTGGTCGGCGTCGACGGTGACGTCGTCGACCATGCCGAGGTCGGTGATGGGGCGCTTGAGCTCGGGGTCGAGGACGGTGTGCAGGGCGGCTCGGACCTTGGGCGTCAGCGGGTGCTCGTCGGACATGCCAGCGACCCTACCGCGTCACCGTCGGCAGGCCCGGGGACGTCCGGGCGCGGTCTGACCCCGCCGGACGGACCCTGCCCGCTGCCACCCGTCGGACATGACCGGCACAGCGGTGGCCGCGTCACCCAGCCTGCCGGACGGACCCTGCCGTCACCCGTCGGTGCGCGGGGACCGCTCGTCGTCGCCGTCGGCCTCCTCGTCGGCGCGCGCGTCGAGCTCCTCCAGCAGCTCGCGCAGCTCGGCGCGGACGAAGTCGCGGGTGGCCAGGTCGCCGACCCGCATCCGCAGCGACGCGATCTCGCGGGCGAGGAAGTCCATGTCGGCGCGAGACTGGGCGGCGGTGCGCCGGTCCTCCTCGACCATCACCCGGTCCCGCTGCTCCTGCCGGTTCTGGGCCAGCAGGATCAGGGGTGCGGCGTACGAGGCCTGCAACGACAGCAGCAGCGTCAGGAAGATGAACGGGAACGGGTCACCGAACAGGCCGGGACGCACCACGTTCACCACGATCCACGCCACGATGAACACCGTCATCCAGAACAGGAACGCCGCCGTGCCCATGAACCGGGCGAACGCCTCGGCGAAGCTGCCGAACGCGTCCGGGTCCCACCGCAGCTGGGGGAACAGCGGGCGGCGCCTCGGACCAGGGGTGTTGAGCCGGTCCGGGTCGACCCGCTTACGAGGTCGCGCCATGGGACGCCTCGCTCTCGTCGTCCATCTGGGTGCCGCGCCAGTCCTCGGGCAGCATGTGGTCGAGCACGTCGTCGACCGTCACGGCCCCCAGCAGCCGGTGCTCCGCGTCGACCACGGGCGCCACCACGATGTCGTACGTGGCGAAGTAGCGGCTCACCTGCGCCAGGTCGGCGCCCGGCACCAGCGGCCGCAGCTCGCGGTCGATGAGGCCCGACACCTGCGTCGACGGCGGCTCGCGCAGCAGCCGCTGCAGGTGCACCCCGCCGAGGAACCGCCCGGTGGGGGCCTCCAGCGGGGGCCGGCAGACGAACACCATGCCCGCGAGGGCGGGGGGCAGGTCCTCGTCGCGCACCAGCGCCAACCCGTCGGCCACGGTGGCGTCGGCGGCCACGATCACCGGCTCCGGGGTCATCATGCCGCCGGCGGTGTCGTCCTCGTAGAGCAGCAGGTCGCGCACGTCCTGCGCGTCCTCGGGGCGCATCCGGTTGAGCAGCACCTCGGCCAGCTCGTCGGTCAGCTCGGAGATCAGGTCGGCGGCGTCGTCGGGGTCCATCTCCTCCAGCACGTCGGCGGCCCGTTCGGGGTCGAGCAGCGAGATGAGCGACACCTGCTCGTCCTCGGGCAGCTCCTCGATCGCGTCGGCGAGCTGACGGTCGTCGAGCGCCTGGGCCACCTGGGCGCGGCGGTCGGGGGTCATGTCGTGCAGCTCGCGGGCCACGTCGGCGGGCTTCATGTCGAGCATGTCGGCGATCTGGCTCTGCTCGCCGCCGCCCTCCACCAGGCTGAGGTCCGGCAGGTCGTACCAGGGCACGATGGTGACCGGCCGCGACGCCGCGAACGGCCGGGCCCGGGCCGCCTCCTTCAGCGCCACCCGCGACACCTCCCAGTCACCGGCGCGGCCGGGGCTCATCGACACGTCGTAGATCGTGGTGGGCGACGACGCTCCCTTCGGCACCACCTGGCGGTCGAACAGGTCCTCCACCACCAGGGTCTCGCCCTCGCGGCGGCGGAACCGCTTCGTGTTCACCACGCCCGACACGATCACCTGCAGCGCGTCGATCGAGTAGACCCGCTCCATCGGGATGTAGACGCGGCGTCGGCCGAACAGCTCGCTGACGAGCCCTTTCACCCGCGGCGGGCGGCGCTGCCCGCGGACCTGCACCACGACGTCACGCACCTTGCCCATGGCGTCGCCGGCGGTGTCGATCACGGGCAGCCGACGCAGCCGCGAGATGAAGACCACCGACGAGCTGCTCACCGCCACAGGGTATCCCGCCGCGCCCGGTCGCCACGGTGGGCGCCGCGTGGCGGGGCGATAGGGTTCCGGTCGTACGACCGTCACAGGAGGAACGATGTCGCAGCCCCAGCAGGTGAGGCCGTCGGCGCGCACGGCCACGCTGTTCGAGCTCGAGTACCCGCAGTCGGTGGGCCTGTTCGACTCGTACCCCGACGCCGCCAAGGCGGTCGACTACCTGGCCGACGAGAGCTTCCCGGTGCAGAACCTGGCCATCGTGGGCACCGACCTGCGCACGGTCGAACGGGTCCTGTCGCGCAAGACGTGGGGCACCGTGATCTCCACGGGTGCGGTCCAGGGGGTGACGATGGGCCTGATGATGTCGCTGCTCCTGGTGCTGTTCATGCCGGGGGTGAACATCGTGCAGGTGCTGCTCACCGGCCTGGCGATCGGCGTCGGCATGTCGATCCTGTTCGCCGCCGTCGCCTACACGTCCACCCGCGGCGAGCGTGACTTCAACTCGGTGCAGCAGACGGTCGCCACCCGCTACGAGATCCTGTGCGAGCACAAGGTCGCCGAGCAGGCCCGCGACCTGCTCGCCCGGCTCGCGGGGCAGCAGGGCCAGGGCCCGGCGGCTCTCTGACGCAGGCTCAGCCCAGGCGGGCCAGGAGCGTCTCGGCGCCGACGGCGCGCTGCCCGACCCGGACGAGCAGGTCGGTGCCGGCGGGCAGGTAGGTGTCGACCCGCGAGCCGAACCGGATGAGCCCGTACGTCTGGCCGAGGGCCAGCTCGTCGCCCTCGTCAACCTCGCAGACGATCCGCCGGGCCAGCAGGCCGGCGACCTGCACCACGCCGACGGCGGCACCGCCCGGGGTCTCGAGGCGCATCGAGACCCGCTCGTTGTCGGTGGTGGCGCTCGGCTGGTCGGCGGGCACGAAGCGGCCAGGCTGGTAGGCGACGTGGGCGACGGTGCCGGCGACGGGGGCGCGCTGC
>JBHAES010000364.1:0-12024 GCA_041855725.1 Actinomycetota bacterium | reverse complement strand
GCCGCCGCGGCCTGGTTCGCTTCCTGCGGTGTGGCCGGAGCCTTCGCCGGCGCAATGCCCGGCGCGCTCACCCCACCATCGCGCACCTGCGTGATCACCGTCGCCATGCAGACGTCGACGGGGGTCGTGAGCGGGTCCTGCCCGACCGTGGCGCAGACGTCCGGCGGAATGAATGCCGGGATGAACGGCATCGCCGCAAAAGTTGTCACGGGGCAAACGGTACTGGAATTTCGACGAACTCCCTGACGGCACACGCAGAACCCGACAACACTGTGGAAGGCGCCCCCGGGTGCCTACAGGACAAGCGTACTGTTAGGGTTGCAACGCGCCGCTGACACAGCCCGTCGCGGCGAGATCTAGCCGGGAGTTGATGTGAGCAGCAATTCATTTGGAGCCCGTGACACGCTCGTTGTCGGGGAAAACAGCTACGAGATTTTCCGCCTCGATGCGGTACCGGGTACCGAGAAGCTTCCCTACAGCCTGAAGGTGCTTGCGGAGAACCTGCTGCGCACCGAGGACGGCGCAAACATCACCAAGGACCACATCCTGGCCCTCGCCAATTGGGATGCCTCGGCCGAGCCGAGCATCGAGATCCAGTTCACCCCGGCCCGCGTGATCATGCAGGACTTCACCGGCGTGCCCTGCGTCGTCGACCTGGCCACCATGCGTGAGGCCGTCACCGCCCTCGGCGGCGACCCCAACAAGGTCAACCCGCTCTCGCCCGCCGAGATGGTCATCGACCACTCCGTCATCCTCGACGTGTTCGGCACCGCCGATGCCTACGAGAAGAACGTCGCCCTCGAGTACGAGCGCAACTCCGAGCGTTACCAGTTCCTGCGCTGGGGCCAGGGCGCCTTCGACGACTTCAAGGTCGTCCCGCCGGGCACCGGCATCGTCCACCAGGTCAACATCGAGTACCTGGCCCGCACCGTGATGGTCCGGGGCGGCCAGGCCTACCCCGACACCTGCGTGGGCACCGACTCTCACACCACGATGGTCAACGGCCTCGGCGTCGTGGGCTGGGGCGTGGGCGGCATCGAGGCCGAGGCCGCCATGCTGGGCCAGCCCGTGTCGATGCTCATCCCGCGGGTCGTCGGGTTCAAGCTGTCGGGACGTCTCGGCGAGGGCGTCACCGCCACCGACCTCGTGCTCACGATCACCGACATGCTGCGCCGGCACAAGGTGGTGGGCAAGTTCGTCGAGTTCTACGGCCCCGGCGTCTCGCAGGTGCCGCTGTCCAACCGGGCCACCATCGGCAACATGAGCCCCGAGTACGGCTCCACGGTCGCGGTGTTCCCGATCGACGAGCACACCACCGACTACCTGCGCCTCACCGGCCGCGACGAGCGCCAGGTCGCCCTCGTCGAGGCCTACGCCAAGGCGCAGGGCCTGTGGCACGACGACGACCGCGAGCCCGCCTACTCGGAGTACCTGGAGCTCGACCTGGCCACCGTACGGCCCAGCATCGCCGGCCCGAAGCGGCCGCAGGACCGGATCCTGCTCGACGAGTCGAAGCAGGCGTTCGCGGCCGCGCTGCCCGCCTACGCCGCCGACCCCGCGGCGCGGGTGGGCGTCACGCTGGCCGACGGCACCACGTTCGAGCTCGGGCACGGCGCGGTGGCGGTGGCCGCCATCACGTCGTGCACCAACACCTCCAACCCGTCGGTGATGCTGGGCGCCGGGCTCGTCGCCCGCAAGGCGAACGCCCTCGGCCTCACCCGCAAGCCGTGGGTCAAGACCACGCTGGCGCCCGGGTCGAAGGTCGTCACCGACTACTACCGGGCGTCCGGGCTCGACAAGGACCTCGACGCCCTCGGCTTCAACCTCGTCGGGTACGGCTGCACCACGTGCATCGGCAACTCGGGGCCGCTGATCCCCGAGGTGTCGCAGGCCGTCAACGACAACGACCTCGCCGTGACCGCGGTGCTCTCGGGCAACCGAAACTTCGAGGGCCGCATCTCACCCGACGTGAAGATGAACTACCTGGCCAGCCCGCCGCTGGTCATCGCCTACGCGATCGCCGGCACCATGGACATCGACCTCGCCACCGAGCCGCTCGGCCAGGACCGGGACGGCAACGACGTGCTCCTGCGCGACCTGTGGCCCACGCAGGCCGAGGTCGACGAGGTCGTGGCGTCGTCGATCAGCGAGGAGATGTACGCGACCCGCTACGCCGACGTGTTCGCCGGCGACGAGCGCTGGCAGGGGCTCGACACGCCGCAGGGCGGGGTGTTCGAGTGGGACGACGCGTCCACCTACGTGCGCAAGCCGCCCTACTTCGAGGGCATGCCTGCCCAGCCGGCGCCCGTCACCGACGTCGACGGCGCCCGGGTGCTGCTGAAGCTGGGCGACTCGGTCACCACCGACCACATCTCGCCGGCCGGCTCGATCAAGCCCGACTCGCCCGCCGGGGTGTACCTCACCGAGCGTGGGGTCGCCCGGGCCGACTTCAACTCGTACGGGTCGCGGCGCGGCAACCACGAGGTGATGATCCGGGGCACGTTCGCCAACATCCGGCTCCGCAACCAGCTGGCGCCGGGCACCGAGGGCGGCGTGACGAGGGACTTCACCGTCGAGGGCGGACCGGTCACCACCGTCTACGACGCGGCGATGCGCTACCAGGACGCCGGCGTGCCGCTCATCGTGCTGGCCGGAAAGGAGTACGGGTCCGGCTCGTCGCGCGACTGGGCGGCCAAGGGCACCGCCCTGCTGGGCGTCAGGGCCGTCATCGCCGAGTCGTACGAGCGGATCCACCGCTCGAACCTCATCGGCATGGGCGTGCTGCCGCTCCAGTTCCCCGACGGCGAGACCGCCGACTCGCTCGGCCTCGACGGCACCGAGGTGTTCAGCATCAGTGGCGTCACCGCCCTCAACGAGGGCACCACGCCCGCGACGGTGGCGGTCGTCGCCGAGGGGGAGGGCGGTCGGCGCGTGGCGTTCGACGCGGTCGTGCGCATCGACACCCCCGGGGAGGCCGACTACTACCGCCACGGCGGCATCATGCAGTACGTGCTGCGCTCCCTCGCCCACTGAGCGGCCCCGACCGCACCGACCGGGGCGAGCCGGTCGGTACGGTGGGTCGCGCCGTCTGGGGCGTCACGGCTCCGACAGGACGTCGGCGTCGAGCCGACGCGGCATCGCTCCCGGCGGTACCGACCGGGCCGTCGGGAGCCCTGGGCCGTGGGTCGACGGCGACGGGCCGGCGAGAGGTCAGGCTCCGTCGCGGGCACGGCTGGTGGCCCAGGAGACCGGGCCACGGGTACGGTCGGCCCATGACGGCGACCTTCTACTGGCGTGACCCGGCAGCCCCCACTCCGAACCAGCCTCGCTCGCTCGGCACGATCGCGGTGATCACCGACGACGAGGGTCGGGTGCTGATGGAGCGGCGCAGCGACTGCGGCCGGTGGGGCCTCGTGGCCGGCGCGGCCGCCGACGACGAGTCGGCGCTCGAGGCGTTGCGGCGGGAGGTGCGCGAGGAGACCGGCTGCGAGCTCGCCACCAGCGACTTCCTCGGCGTGTTCACCGACCCCAGCCGGGTCTGCGCCTACCCCGACGGCAACGTGGTCTCGGTCGTCTCGGTGGTCTACCTCGGCACCCTCGGGCCGGGTGAGCCGGTGGCCTCCGCCGAGTCGCTGGAGCTGCGGTGGGTGCCGTGGCACGACCTCGACGACCTCGACGTCGTCGAGACGATGATCCCGGTGCTGGCGGCCGCCCGCCGCCGCCTGCGCGATCCGGCGTACGTGCACGCCGACTGAGGCGATCCCCGGCCAGGTGTGCGGGGGTCAGCGGTCGTCGCGGCGTCGCAGGTAGCGCTGGAACTCGGCGGCGATCGCGTCGCCCGAGACCTCGGGCTGGCGCGCGTCGTCGGCGGCCTCGAGGGTGGAGATGTAGTCGGTCACGTCGGGGTCGTCGGCGGCGAGCTCGTTGACGTTGGTCTCCCACAGCTCGGCCCGGGCCGGCAGGTCACCGAGGTCGATCGGCTCACCGACCACGTCCTCCAGCCGCGTCACCAGCGCCAGGGTGGCCTTCGGGTTCGGCGGGCTCGCCACGTAGTGGGGGCAGGCCGCCCACAGCGACAGCACCGGCAGCTCCTGCTCGTGCACCGAGATGGCCATGACACCGGTGACCCCGGTGGGCCCCTCGTACTGCGGGGCCTCGGCACCGTAGCGGTCGCGCACCTCGGGCAACTCGCTCGACGCGAGCACCTGCACGGGACGCGTGTGCGGGTTGTCGGTGAGCATCGCCCCCAGCACCACGGCCAGCGACGGCGACGCCTCGAGCACCACCCCCGTCAGCGCGGTCACGAACTCGGCCCACCGGTGGCTGGGCTCCGGCCCTCGCACGAGCACCAGGTCACGGCGGGGGAGGGAGGCCACCTGGACCTCCGTGGACGGCCACGACACCACCCGCTGCCCGTCGGCCAGGAACTTCACGTGCGGCCGCGAGGCCTGGAAGTCGTAGAAGTGGCTCGGGTCGAGCTGGAACACCGTGGTGGCACCATAGGTGGCCGCCACGTGCTCGAGCGCGTCGGACGCCGCCTGGGCGGCATCGGACCAGCCCCCGAACGCGACCACGGCGATCGGGTCCCGCAGGTTCTCCAGCTCTCTGCGCCGCCCAGTCATGCCCCTCACCCTACTGGGTCCCCCGTCGGGGACCCTCCGTCACGCGGGCCCGCCGACGGTCGGCGGCGGACCACCGGCTCAGGCCCAGCCGGCCTGGGTGCCGCCGACGCGGTCGGCCTCGATGCGCGCCTGGTAGCCGGAGTCCTGGAACGCCCGTACGGGGTCGGCCGGCAGCCCGCGCGACTCGCGCCACGCGGCGAGGTCGGCACGCACGTCGGTGTAGAACGCGGCCATGAAGATCTCGTTGGCCAGCAGCACGTCACCGGCCTGCTGGGCGGCGGCGAGCGCGTCGGCGTCGACGAGCAGGGCGCGGGCCATCATCTCCTGCACGTTGAGCACCGAGCGGATCTGGCCCTGGATGTGCGGCTCGATGTTGTGGCACTGGTCGAGCATGAGGGTCACGTCGTCGTTGGGGAAGCCGCCGTTCTTCGCGACCTCGTAGAGGATCCGGAACAGCTGGAACGGGTCGGCGGAGCCCACGATGAGGTCGTCGTCGGCGTAGAACCGCGAGTTGAAGTCGAAGGAGCCGAGGCGGCCCTGGCGCAGCAGCTGCGCGACGATGAACTCGATGTTGGTGCCGGGGGCGTGGTGGCCGGTGTCGAGGCAGACCATCGCCTTCTCGCCGAGCGCCAGGCAGTGCAGCAAGGAGGTGCCCCAGTCGGGCACGTCGGTGGTGTAGAACGACGGCTCGAAGAACTTGTACTCCAGCACGAGCCGCTGGTCGTCGCCGAGGTGGGAGTAGATCTCGGCCAGCCCCTCGGCGAGCCGGTCCTGCCGGCTGCGGATGTCGTCCTGGCCCGGGTAGTTGGTGCCGTCGGCGAGCCAGATCTTGAGGTCGCGCGAGCCGGTGGCCGCCATGATCTCGATGCAGTCGATGTTGTGCTGCACGGCCTTCTTGCGGGCGGCCGGCGACGGGCTGCACAGCGACCCGAGCCGGTAGTCCTCGTCCTGGAAGGTGTTGGAGTTGATGGTGCCGATCTGCACGCCCAGGGCGGCCGCGTACGAGGTGAGGTCGGCGTAGTCGTCGACCGTGTCCCACGGGATGTGGAGGGCGACCGACGGGGCCAGCCCGGTCACCCGGTGCACCTGGGCCGCGTCGGCGATCTTCTCCTTGACGTCACGGGGCGTGCCCGGCTGCGCGAAGACCTTGAACCGGGTGCCGGAGTTCCCGTACGCCCACGAGGGGACCTCGATGGCGAGAGCGGTCAGCTGGTCGGCGATGTCGGCGAACTGGGGCATCGTTGCTCCTCGGGGTGCGTCGGGTGGATGAATCGATTCATGGTAGGCCGGTGGGCGCCGACAAGTCAACGGGTGCGGCCCTGGGGCGGGCGCCGACGCGTCGCGTGTAACGTGAGGCAGCACAGATCCAGGCCCCGTCGGGGCGGGTGCCGAGGCCCGCGAGGGCAGTGTCGAGGAGGGTGCGATGACGCAGGGCACGGTCAGGTTCGCGGCCGCCGACCTGGGGGCGACGAGCGGGCGGGTGATCCTGGGGACCCTCGCCGGCGGGCGGTTCACGCTGCAGGAGGTCCGGCGATTCACCACCCACTCGTTCACCGGCGACGACGCCCACCTGCACTGGGACGCCGACCGCCTCACCGACGAGGTGCGGGCCGGGTTCGAGGCGGCGCTCGAGGCCGCCGGCGGCGAGCTCGCGTCGGTGGCCGTCGACACCTGGGGCGTCGACTACGGGCGCCTCACCGCCGCCGACGAGCTGCTGGAGCAGCCGTACCACTACCGCGACGCGCGCACCGACGGGGTGCCGCAGCGCGTGTTCGAGCACATCCCGGCCGAGACCCTCTACGCCCGCTGCGGGCTGCAGGTGATGCCGTTCAACACGGTCTTCCAGCTGGCCGCCCAGGCCGACGCCGACTGGTCGCAGGTGGCACGGATCCTGCTGCTGCCCGACCTGTTCGGCCACGCCCTCACCGGCCGCCCGGTGGCGGAGGTCACCATCGCCTCCACCACGGGCCTGCTGGACGTGGCGAACCGGGCCTGGTCGCGCGACACGTGCGCCGAGCTCGAGGCCGCGTACGGGGTGCCGGTGGCCAGGGTGCTGCCCGAGCTGGTCGAGCCGGGCACCGTGCTGGGCGAGGCGGTCACGCTGTCGCGGCCTGTGCCGGTGGTGTCGGTGGGCGGCCACGACACCGCGTCGGCGGTGGTGTCGGTGCCCGCGCAGACCGACCGGTTCGCGTACGTGTCGTCGGGCACCTGGTCGCTGGTCGGCCTCGAGCTCGACGCTCCCGTGCTCACCGAGGCGAGCCGCCGGGCCAACTTCACCAACGAGCTGGGCGTCGACGGCACGGTGCGCTACCTCAAGAACGTCATGGGCCTGTGGGTGCTCACCGAGACGATGCGCCGCTGGGACGAGGCGGGAGCGGGGCAGGACCTGGCCACCCTCCTCGAGCAGGCCGCCGCCGAGCCCGCGCTGGGCTGCGTGCTCGACATGAACGACGAGCGGCTGCTGCCGCCGGGCGACATGCCGGGACGCCTGGCCGCGATGGCCGCCGAGACGGGACAGGTGCTGCCGGATCACCCGGCCGGGATCGCCCGGGTGATCATCGACTCGCTGGCGCTGGCCTACCGCAACGCCATCCGCGACGCCTGCCGGCTCTCGGGCAAGCAGATCGACGTCGTGCACGTCGTCGGCGGCGGCTGCCGCAACCGGCTGCTGTGCCAGCTGACCGCCGACGCCACCGGCCTGCCGGTGGTCGCGGGTCCGTCCGAGGGCACGGCGCTCGGCAACCTGCTGGTGCAGGCGCGCGCCACCGGGCACCTGAGCGGCGGGCTGCTGCAGCTGCGCGAGGTGGCGATGGCCTCGTCCGACCTTGTCCGCTACGAGCCGGGCGCGACCGGGATCGACCCCGAGGCGTGGGCCCGGGCCGACGCCCGCGCCACCGGCGCGGCCCGCTGACCGGCGAGCAAGGTCGCCTCCGTACGGGACCCGGCCGGGTCGTGCCCGGGGGCGGGCGACGCTACGGTGGCGCCATGCCAGACCAGCCGCGCCAGGTGAGCCGGCGACGCGGCGCCCCAGCCGCCGGGCGTGGGCGATGGTGCGTCGGCGGCGGCGGTGTGACAGGCTGGCTGCAGCCGTCGGCCCTTGACACCGGGACGCCGGGCGAAGCAGACTATGAAACGTTTCACCTCAAGGATGAGAGGACCGTCGCATGACCCTCGCAGCACCCGCAGCGCTGTCGTTCGAGTACCGTCCCGCCGGTGAGCCGGCGCTCGGCGTCGGGACGGGGGCGCCACGCCTGTCGTGGCACCTGCCCACCGCGCCCGACGGCTGGGCGCAGGAGTCCGCCGAGGTCGAGGTCACCCGTACCCCGTGGGGCGGCGAGCCCGTCACCACCACCCACACCGTCGCCGGCGACGCCCAGTCGTACGTGGCGTGGCCGGGGGCGCCGCTGGCCTCCCGGGAGCGGGCCAGCGTCCGGGTCCGCGTGTCGGGGGCCGGCCAGACCTCCGACTGGTCGGAGCCGGCCGTCGTCGAGGCGGGCCTGCTCGACGCCGCCGACTGGCAGGCCGAGCTCGTGAGCCCCGTGGGGATCGGCGGCCTCGACGCGCCGGCGCCGGCCCTGCTCACCACCCTCCGCGTCGACGGCGCGCCCCAGGCGGTGCGCATGCACGTCACCGCGTACGGCTGGTACGAGGTGCTGATCAACGGCCGCCGCGTCGGCAACGACTACTTCGGGCCCGGCTGGACCGTCTACCAGCACCGGCTGCGCTACTACACCTACGACGTCACCGACCTGGTGCACGAGGGCGACAACGACGTCGCCGTGCTGCTGGGCAACGGCTGGTGGCGCGGGCGCCTCACCTGGCTCAACCGGCAGGCGGTGTACGGCGACCGGCTGGGGGCCCTCGTACGCTTCGACGTGGCGACCGACCAGGGCACCAGCGCCCACACCACCGGCCCCGACGGCTGGGAGGCGGTCGAGACCCACGTCACCGCCGACGACATGTACTGGGGCACCACCACCGACCTCACCCGGCCGCTGCTGGGCGAGGAGCGGCACCCGGTGGCGGCGATCGACCTCGACAAGGCCATCCTGGTCGCGGCCGCCGGACCCGCCGTCCGGGCCGTGCAGGAGGTGCCGGCGCAGCGGGTGTGGCGCAGCCCGGCCGGGGAGCTGCTCGTCGACTTCGGGCAGAACGTGGTCGGCTTCCCCCGGATCACCCTGCGCGGCGCCACGGCTGGCACCGTCACCGTCAAGCAGGCCGAGGTGCTCGAGCACGAGGAGCTGGGCACCAGGCCGCTGCGCTCGGCGAAGGCCACCGACACCTATCTGGTGCCCGACGGCGACGTGGTGCTCGAGCCCCGGTTCACCTTCCACGGCTTCCGCTACGCCCAGGTGCAGGGCGTCGACGACCTCGACCCCGCCGACGTCGTCGCCGTCGTGACGCACTCCGACATGACCCGGACGGGCTGGTTCGAGTGCTCCGACCCGCTGGTCAACCGGCTCCACGAGAACGCGGTGTGGGGCATGAAGGGCAACTTCGTCGACGTGCCCACCGACTGCCCGCAGCGTGACGAGCGGCTCGGCTGGACCGGCGACATCCAGGTGTTCTCGCCGGCGGCGCTGTTCCTGCACGACGCGGTGGGCTTCCTGTCGAGCTGGTGCGAGGACCTCGCCGCCGACCAGCACGACGACGGCCTGGTGCCGATCGTGGTGCCCGACGTGCTGGACGCCCCGTTCGCCGCGTGCGCGTGGGGCGACGCCGCCTGCGTGGTGCCGTGGAACCTCTACCAGGCCAGCGGCGACGCCACGATCCTGCAGCGGCAGCTGCCGTCGATGAGGGCCTGGGTCGACAAGATCACCAGCCTCGCCACCGACCACCTGTGGCTCGGCGGCTTCCAGTTCGGCGACTGGCTCGACCCGGCGGCCCCGCCCGAGTCGCCGGCCGCGGCCCGCGCCGACGCCGACGTGGTCGCCTCGGCCTGCTACTACCACTGCGCCGACCTCACCGCCCGCGCCGCGGCCGTGGTGGGCGACGAGGCCACGGCGGCCACCTACCGGGCGCTCGCCGACGAGGTCCGGGCGGCGTTCAGGCGCCGGTTCGTCACCGCCGACGGCTATGTCGCCTCCGACGCCCCGACCGTGTACTCCCAGGCGATCGTGTGGGGCCTGCTCGACGACGACCAGCTCGCCTTCGCCGGTGCGCGCCTGGCCGACCTGCTGCGCCTGGAGTCGTTCCGGATCTCCACCGGGTTCGTCGGCACCCCGCTCATCTGCGACGCGCTGAGCATGACCGGGCAGGCCGCCGTGGCCTACCGGCTGCTGCAGCAGACCGGCTGCCCGTCGTGGCTCTACTCGGTGACGATGGGCGCCACCACGATCTGGGAGCGCTACGACTCGATGCTGCCCGATGGCACCATCAACCCCGGCGAGATGACCAGCTTCAACCACTACGCCCTCGGCGCGGTGGTGGACTGGCTGCACCGCGTGGTGGCGGGCCTGCAGGTCGACGTGCCGAACCGTACGGTCACCGCCGCCCCGGTGCCCGGCGGCACGCTCACCCACGCGGGCGCCGAGCTCGACACCCCGTACGGGCGGGCCGCGGCCCGGTGGCGGCTGGACGGCGACGAGCTGCAGGTCGACCTGGTGGTGCCGGCGGGCATGACCGGCACGATCATCCTGCCCGGCGGCGCGCCCGAGCTGGTCGGGCCGGGCACCCACACCCGCCGCTGCCCGGCCCCGCCGGCTGCTGCGGCGCCGACCACGGTGCGCGAGCTGCTCGACTCCGACGCCTGGCCGAGGGTGGTCGACGTGGTCACGAAGGCCGGCCTGGCCGACGACGACCGTGCCCTGGCCGAGCGGCTGCGTCGGCACCTCGCGATGCCGCTGACCCCGGAGCACCTCGCCACGCTCGTCGGCCGGCCCGGGTTCGACGGGCCCGCCCAGGGCCTGGCCGAGCAGCTCGCCGAGGCACTCGGGTGAGACGCTGAACGTCCCGCCACCACCGACCACCGAAGCAAGGAAGGCAGCATGACCCGCCCGCCCATCGTCAACACCCACGTGCACGTGCCGCCGAACTTCTCGGCGTTCACCACCCCGGCCGACGTGGTCGACACCGCCCGGGCCGAGGGGGTGCGGGCGATCGGCATCTCCAACTTCTACGACCAGCAGGTCTACGGCAGGTTCGCCGAGCTGTGCCGATCGGCCGGCATCGTGCCCCTGTTCGGGCTCGAGTTCATCACGCTGGTGCCGGAGCTGGAGGCCGCGGGGACCCGGGTCAACGACCCGGCGAACCCGGGGCGGATGTACCTGTGCGGCAAGGGCATCAGGGCGGCGAAGGAGAAGTCGGCCGAGGCGGCCGCGATCGCCGCGGCGATCCGTGCGGGCAACGACGAGCGGGCGGCGGCGATGGTCTCGCGGCTGGCGGCCCATCTGCGCTCGGTGGGGGTCGACAACGACCTCACCGCCGACGCGGTCGCCCGGCAGGTGGCCGAGCGGGGCGACGTGCCGGTGGCGTGGGTGTCGCTGCAGGAGCGGCACGTGGCCCGCGCGGTGCAGGAGGTCGCCGCGGCGGCGGCCGACCCGAGCGCGGCCCTGGAGCGGGCGTACGGGTCGCCGGCGACGGCCGATGTGGCCGACCCGGTGGCGGTGCAGGGGGAGGTGCGGTCGCGGCTCATCAAGGTGGGCACGCCGGGCTTCGTCGCCGAGGTGCCCCTGTCGTTCGACGAGGCGTACGCCTACGTGCTCGCCATGGACGGCATCCCGTGCTACCCGACCCTGGCCGACGGGGTCGACCCGGTGTGCCCGTTCGAGGCCGACCCCGACGCGCTGGCCGCCGAGCTGGTGCGTCGCGGCATCCACGCGGCCGAGCTGATCCCGATCCGCAACCGGGTCGCCGAGGTCGACCGCTACGTGGCCGCGTTCACCGGCGCCGGCCTGATCGTGATGGCGGGCACCGAGCACAACACGCTCGACCGGATCCCGTTCGACCCGGCCTGCGTCGACGGCCCGCTCTCCGACACGGCCCGGCAGGCGTTCTACGAGGGCACCTGCATCGTCGCCGCCCACCAGCAGCGGGTCGCGGCGGGCCGGCCCGGCTTCGTCGACGCCACCGGCGCCCTCGTGGGCGACGCCGCGCACCGAGCCGCCCTGGTCGCCGAGGGCGACGCCGTCATCGGTGGGGAGGGAGACCGATGAGCGGGCTGACCGGGCAGATCATCGAGGCGGCGAACCGGTTCGGCACGCCCGAGTACAGCCGGGCCGGCGGCGGCAACGCCTCGGTCAAGATCGACGGCGTGCTGTGGATCAAGCCGAGCGGGGTGCCGCTGCTCACGCTGCGCGCCGACGACCTCGTGCCGCTGCGGCTCGAACCGCTGCTCGAGGCGCTCGAGTCCGACGAACCCGTCGACGGCGACCCCGTCATGGCCGCGGCGGCGCGGGCGCTG
>JBHAES010000363.1:0-4744 GCA_041855725.1 Actinomycetota bacterium | reverse complement strand
GACTGCGGCGGTGCGGGTGGCGCGGGCGGCAGGCTGGACGCGGCGGGCGCGACCCGTTCCGAGGGCAGCAGGTCAGCCTCCGGCGTGCCGGGCGTGGCGAACCCGTACGGGGTCGCGGGGGCGGGCGCGTCCTGCGGCGGGGCCGGCGGCCCGTACGAGATCGGCGACCCGTACGGCGGCGCCCCCGACGACGAGGCGCCGAACGACGAGACCCGGTACGGGGCGGGCGAGACGGGTGAGGCCGCGGCGGGAGGATCGGGCACCGCGTCGAGCGCGGCGGTCTCGGCGGCGCCGAGCTGACGGAACCCGAACGACGCGCGCGTCTCGTCGAGCGCGGGGGCCGGCTCGACGGGCTCGGCGCGGAACAGGTCGGCAGGCAGCTCGAGCTCGCCGTCGGCCGGCGCGGGCGGCGGGGTCAGGAACGGCGACGAGAGGTCGACCGGTGGCACGACGGTCGGGTCGGCCGCGGGCGGCGGCTGCGGCTCGTCGTCGGCGGCGGCCGCGGCCGCGAAGTCGGGCTGGTAGGCGGCGGTGGCCTCCAGCTCGGGCGCGACGGGGGCCGGTGCGGGGGCGTCGTCGCGGAACAGCCCGGTGGGGATGCTGGAGAGGGTGAGCCCGCACCCCGGACACACCTGTGCCTCCGGCGGCACCGGGCGCAGGCACGACGGGCAGGTGGTCATGGCCCCGGATTCTATTGCGGACCCGTGCCCGGGCTCACCACGAGCCGCCGCCCCCGCCGCCGACGCCGCCGCCGAAACCGCCGCCGGAGAACCCGGACCCGCCCGACGAGCCGGTCGACGACGACGTCTGCATGCGCGCCGCGGTCTCGCTGAACGAGTCGAGGCTGCTCAGCATCGAGCCGAACGAGTCGCCGACGAACCCGGAGTAGAACCCGGCCCCTACGTACCACGACGGCTGCGGCAGCTCGACGCCCCGGTCGGCGAGCTCCTGGAACACCGCGGCCCACCGCTCGGCGCAGCCGAACGCGATCGCGTACGGCAGGTAGCGGGAGAAGATGTCCTCACCCTCCTCGAAGCGGATCTGGTCGGCCTCGGCCGTCGCGAGGTAGCGCTCGAACCCGCGCGCCTGGGCGAGCACCGCGTACCCCTCGGCCGTCCGGGCGGGCGCCCACCGGCCGACCACGATGGTGGCGCCGCCGAGGACGCCCAGCGCGACCCCGACGGGCGCGAGGCCCCACCGGGTGGCGGCCACGGTGACGACGGGGGCGGCGACGACCAGGGACACGCCGGCGACGGTCCACCACGTACGCACCGACGCAGGGTTGCCCCGGAACCAGCCGGCCCGGGTGACCGCGTCGTAGAGCTCGGCGCGGGTGCGCGCCATCTGGGTGCCGAAGTAGCGGGCCTTGAGCTGCTTGCGGGTCACCGTGTCGCCCTGGTCGAACAGCTTGTCGAAGATGCGGGCCTCGTAGGGCAGCAGCCCGTCCGAGGCGGCGAGCCGGACGAGGGTGAAGTCCTTCTTCCGCTCGCCCTGCTCGAAGCGCAGGAAGCCGCGCACCGCCAGGTCGACGATGGTGGCCGTCACGTCGTGGTTGTCGGCCCGCTCGTCGACGAGGGTGCCGACCATGCCCGGCGCCACCCCGGCGGGCGGGGTGAACTGCACGGCCACGGGGGCCGGGGTGGCGGGGCCGACGGTCGCGTCCTGGTCGGCGGCGGGCCGCAGCCCGGGGGCGACGCCCACGTACTGCTGGTCGCGGCGGCGCCGCCCCAGCAGGGCCAGCACCCCGGCCCCTACCGCGAGCACCCCCGCGCCGACCCCGGTGCCGGTCGGGTTGAAGAACGCCGGGTAGGTGACGACCTCCCGCACCTCGTAGATCGGCTCGGCGCCCTGGAAGGTGCCGGTGGGCCAGCCGCCGACGACGGCGAGCCCCTGCCCCGGGTCGAGCCGCGACTGGCGGTAGGTGGCGGACGTGCCCGACCGGGTGGCGCCGTCGCACGCCTCGGTGTAGTCGGCGCCGTGGTAGCAGGTCACCGCTTCCACCGCCGCCGGCCCGGTGAGGGTGACGGTGACGTTCGAGATCGGCACCGTCCAGCCGCGGCCGATGATGTTCCAGTAGATCTCGTCGAGGCTGCCGCCCGCCTGCTGCGCGACGGCCGGGTTGACGACCCCTCGCACCCGGTAGGTGATCGTGTAGACCTGCCGCCCGTAGACCGTGGTGCCGGCGTCCCCGATGCGCCACGCGATGCGGCCCGAGAGGGTCTCCTCCTTCACCGTCGTGGGAGCCCGGGTGCTGCTCGTCACCGACACCAGCTCGTAGCGGTAGACCCGGTCCTTGCCCGGGGTGTCGGTCGCCTGCCGGGTCGTCAGGTAGAGGTACGGGCCGCGCCCGCCCTTGGACCCGAAGTCGTAGGTCATCGTCTGGGTCACCGTCACCAGCCCGTCGCGCTCGGCCACGGCCTTGATGTCGAACCGTACGATCTCGACGTCGGCGGCGTGCGCGGGGGTGGCCACCGCGAGGACCGACCCCAGCGCGAGCGCCACGGCCGCCAGCAGTCGGAACAGTCTCATGCCGTCGAGGCTAACCCTCGAGGCGGCCACGCCCCCGAAAGGCGTTGCGGCGCGTGAGAGAGTGGGGGCAGACACCGAAAGGACCACGACATGGCGGATCTGAAGGCCACCCTCCGGGCCGACCTCACCACGGCGATGAAGGCCCGCGACACGTTCCGCACGGGGGTGCTGCGCATGGCGCTCACCGCGATCCACAACGAGGAGGTCGCCGGCGCCGAGGCCCGTGAGCTCAGCCACGACGAGGAGCTCGCCGTGCTCACCCGCGAGGTCCGCAAGCGCAAGGAGTCGGCCGAGGCGTACGAGCAGGGCGGCCGCCCCGAGCTGGCCGAGAAGGAGCGCCGCGAGGTCGACCTGCTCGCCGCCTACCTGCCGGCGCCGCTCACCGAGGCCGAGGTCGACGCGCTCGTCGCCGAGGAGGTCGCCGCCGCCGGCGACGAGGTCACCCTGCGGCAGCTGGGGGCGGTCATCAAGGCCGTCAACGCCCGTGCGCAGGGCCGGGCCGACGGCGCCGTGGTCGCCGCCAAGGTCCGGGCGGCCATCACGGCCAGGGCCGCGCGGTGACCGTCCAGCCGGGCCGCGAGCCCACCAACGAGGAGCTGGCCGCCGCCGAGGTCGCCTGGCAGCCACCGCCCGGCACCGGTCTGGAGCCGCAGCCGGGTCGTCCGGCGCCGCGGCGACCCTCCGCCGCGGCCATCGTGGTCACCGTGCTGGTGGTCGGGGTCGTCATGGTCCTCGCGGCCCTCGTCCTCGGGCTCGTCGGCTGGCTCACCATGCTCGGCTGACCCGTCCCGCCGACGTCCGGGGAACCGGCTTGGGGACCTCCCCGGTGAGTCGCTATAGTTGCTGCTCGTCTGCTGCGGCAGGCCGCCTTAGCTCAGTCGGCAGAGCGGCTCACTCGTAATGAGCAGGTCTGGGGTTCGATTCCCCAAGGCGGCTCCACGGCCCCCGTCCGGGGGCGCTAGCTGGTGCACATCAGCCCGTACGGTGGCACGACGCCGTCGGCGAGGTAGCGCACCACTGCCTCGTCCACGCACGTGCTGCGGTCGTTGCCGTACGTGGCGTGGCCGGCGCCGTCGTAGGTGACGAGCACCCCGGAGGTGAGCTGGGCGGCCATCCACACCGCGTAGCGGTACGGGGTCGCCGAGTCGCCGGTGGAGCCGATCACGACGACGGGGGCCGCGCCCTCGCCGTCGACGGTCACCTCCGGTGCGGGCCGCACCGGCCACTGCTCGCAGCTGAACCCGGGCCCGAGGTAGGTGCCGAAGACGGGCGCCAGGGCCCGGTCCTTCTCCCACTGCGTCACGGCGCGGCCGAGGCCGCCGTCTTGGGCGTCGAGGCAGTTGATCGCCACCAGCCCGAAGAACGACGTCGCGTACGTGCCGTCGCGGCCCCGGTCGCGGAACTGGTCGGCGGCCTCGAGCAACGGCGCCCCGTTGCCGCGCTGGGCGGCGACGATGCGGGTCGTGAGGTTGGCGAAGGTGGACTCGTCGAAGTACATGAACAGCAGCACCGCGTCGACGGCCTGGTTCTGGGTGAGCTGGCGGCTGCCGACCTGCAACGGCTGCCGGTCGAGCCGGTCGAACAGGTCGGTGACCACCTTGAGGTTCGCCTCGGCGGTCTCGCCGCCCAGCGAGCAGCGCTGCCGCACGCACCACTCGGCGTAGTTGCGCAGGGCCAGGTCGAACCCGACCGCCTGCACCACCGACGTGTCGCGGGTGATGTTGACGGCCGAGTCGAGCACCATCCGGCCCACGTGCTGCGGGTAGCGCTCGGCGTAGTACGAGCCGATCTTGGTGCCGTACGAGTAGCCGAGGTAGCTGAGCTTCTCGTCGCCCACGAGCTGGCGCAGCAGGTCGAGGTCGGCCACGGTGTCGGCGGTGGAGATGTGCTGCAGCAGCGCGCCCGACCGCTCCAGGCAGCCGAGTCCGAACTGCTTCCAGGCGTCCTGCAGCGCCGTCATCTCCTCGGGCGAGTCGGGCGTAGCGTCCATCGCCAGGAGCCGGTCCATCGCCGCGCCGTTCTCGCACTGCACGGGGGTGGAGCCGCCGGTGCCGCGGGGGTCCCAGCCGACGAGGTCGTACATCTCGAGGCCGTCGCGGGTGAACCGGGTGGCCAGGTCGGTGCCGCCGTAGCCCGGGCCGCCGGGGTTGACGAACAGCGACCCCACCTTCGGCTTCGTCGCCGGCAGCTTCAGCAGCGACAGGGTGATCGCCTG
>JBHAES010000362.1:0-4095 GCA_041855725.1 Actinomycetota bacterium | reverse complement strand
GTCGACAGGCCCTGGAACACGCCCTCGCGGGTGGCCCCTCCGGCGGCCGCCGCCTGGACCACGACCTGCAGGGCGTCGTACGCCGACACGCTGAAGAACCCGGGGTCGGTGCCGAACCGCTCCCGGAAGGACGCGACGAACGCGGCCACCTTCGGGCTCGGGTCGCTCACGACGAACGTGTCGTGCAGCACGGTGCCCTCGGCCGCCTCGCCGCCCACGTCGAGGTACTGCTGGGTGATCTGGCCGCCGTAGAACGGCTTGGTGTAGCCCAGGGAGCGCAGCTGCTTGACGAGCAGACCGCCGTCGGGGGCGTAGCCGATGTGCACGACGGCGTCGGGGTCGGCGTCGCGGCCCTTGATGAGGACGGGCCGGAAGTCGGTGCCGTCCTGCTGGATGGGTGAGGAGTAGACGATCTGCAGGCCCTGCGCGGCGGCGTAGGTGCTGAACGCGTCGAACGACGTCTTGCCCCAGTCGCTGTGCAGGTAGAAGACGCTCACCGTGCGGATGCCGGCACCGACGATCCCCGTCACGTTGGCGCGCTGGTAGTAGTCCTGGGTGAGCGACGTGGTCCACATGCGGTCGCCGCCGTCGGTGAACCGGGGGTTCGAGTTGGTGAAGCCGAACTGCACGAGCCCCGCCTCCTGGTACACCGACGAGGCGGCCATCGACGCCGGCGACGAGAAGTCACCCAGCTCGGCGACGATCGTGGCGTCGGCGACGAGCCGCTCGGCCACCGGCACCGACTGCTTCGGGTCGGACTGCGAGTCCTCCCAGACGAGCTCGACCTCGCGCCCGCCGACGCCGCCGGCGGCGTTGATCTCGGCGAGGGCGAGGGTGAACCCCTGGTCCCACGCCTTGCCGTACTCGGCGTTGACGCCCGTGCGGGGGCCGGAGACGCCGAACCGTACGGGTCCGGTGGTGGGTGCCGCCGCCCCGGCGGAGCAGCCGGCGGCGGCGAGGGTGGCGAGTCCGGCGGAGCCGGCGAGAAGGGTACGGCGCGACAGCGGTCGAGGCGCGGGCATAGGGGGTCTCCTGGTTGTGACGTTCGTGGGCATCGCGGACGGGGCGCCGAGGGCGCGGTGGGGGGAGCGTCAGCGATGACAGAAGACGAACCGGTCGCAGTCGCGGCGCATCAGGGCGGCGCAGACCAGCACGGCGCCGGGAGCGCTGCCGATCATGGTTCCTCCTGCTGCGAGCCGGGCCCGCGACGGGGCCTCGAAGACCTGCCCAGCACCTTAGGCGGCCGCCGTGCCAGGCGGCACCGGTCGTCCGGCCCGTGAGACGCCCCGTACGGGCCCGGGGACGGCGCCGGCCCCCGTCCGAGGTGGACGGGGGCGGGCGGGTGCTCGGGGCCGAGGCTCAGGCGGGGGCGTCGGCGCGCTTGGCGGTGGGGTCGACCGGGATGCCGGGGCCCATCGTGGTGGCCACGGTGACCTTCTTGAGGTAGCGGCCCTTCGAGGTCGACGGCTTGAGGCGGTGCACCTCGTCCATGGCGGCGGTGAAGTTGTCGAGCAGCTGCTCGGTGGTGAACGACGCCTTGCCGATGATGAAGTGCAGGTTGGCGTGCCGGTCGACCCGGAACTCGATCTTGCCGCCCTTGATGTCGGTGACGGCCTTGGCGACGTCCATGGTGACGGTGCCGGTCTTCGGGTTGGGCATGAGGCCACGGGGGCCGAGGACGCGGCCCAGGCGGCCGACCTTGCCCATCATGTCGGGCGTGGCGACGGCGGCGTCGAAGTCGACGAACCCGCCGGCGACCCGCTCGATGAGGTCGTCGGACCCGACGATGTCGGCGCCCGCCGCCTCGGCGTCGGCGGCCTTCTCACCGGTGGCGAAGACGAGGACCCTGGCCGTCTTGCCGGTGCCGTGAGGAAGGTTGACCGTGCCGCGGACCATCTGGTCGGCCTTGCGGGGGTCGACGCCGAGCCGCAGCGCGACCTCGACGGTCTCGTCGAACTTCGCCGACGCGCCCTGCTTTGCCAGGGCGATCGCCTCGTTCGGGGAGTAGAGCTGGGTGCCGTCGATGGCCTCGGCGGCGGCCCGGTATGCCTTGCTGCGCTTCATGTCTGCTGGTTCCTTTCGCGATGCCCGCCTCGTGTGACGGGCTGCCAGGTGTGGTGCGTACGGGCCGCGCCCGGCCCTACCACAGGGGGTGGCTCACCGTGGGGTGGGCCCAGGCCTCACTCGACGGTGACACCCATGGAGCGGGCGGTGCCCGCGACGATCTTCATGGCCGCCTCGATGTCGTTGGCGTTGAGGTCGGGCATCTTGGTCTGGGCGATCTCGCGCACCTGCTCGGAGGTCACCGTGCCGACCTTCGTCTTGTGGGGCACGGGCGAGCCGGAGGTGATGCCGGCGGCCTTCTTGATGAGCTCGGCGGCCGGCGGCGTCTTCGTGACGAACGTGAACGTCCGGTCCTCGAAGATCGTGATCTCGACCGGGATGATGGTGCCGCGCATGGCTTCGGTCGCAGCGTTGTACTGCTTGCAGAACTCCATGATGTTGACACCGTGGGGGCCGAGGGCCGTGCCCACCGGCGGCGCCGGCGTCGCGGCACCGGCGTTGAGGGCGACCTTGACGATCGCCGCCACCTTCTTCTTGGGAGGCATGGTGCGTGGGTCCTTGCTGGTCAGGGCCGCTGGTGCGGCCGGGGTCGTGGCCGCCGGTGGCGGCCGGGGTCGTGGCCGCCGGTGGCGGCCGGGGTCGGGCTCGTACGGGCGTACGGGACCGGTTCGGTCAGGCCCGCTGGACCTGGCTGAACGTGAGGTCGACGGGCGTCTCGCGCCCGAGGATCTCGACCAGCGCCTTGAGGCGCCGGGTGTGCGGGTTGATCTCCTGGATGGAGGCGTGGACGCCCGCGAAGGGGCCGTCGACCACCATCACCGAGTCGCCGACCTGGAAGTCGACGACCTCGACCTTCTTGCGCCGGCTCGCCGGCGCGCCGGCGGCGGCGTTGGCCTTCGCGATCGCCGCGCGCGACAGCATGGCCACCACGTCGTCGAGCGACAGCGACACCGGCTTGTTGCCGTAGCCGAGGAAGCCGGTCACCGACGGGGTGTGGCGCACCGCGCCCCACGAGTCGTCGGTGAGCTCCATGCGGACGAGCACGTAGCCGGGGTGCGAGGTGCGGGTGATCGTCTTGCGCACCCCGTTGCGGATCTCGGAGACCTCCTCGGTCGGCACCACCGACTCGAAGATGTAGTCCTCCATGTTGAGCGTCTTGACCCGGGAGTCGATGTTCTGCTTGACCCGGTTCTCCATGCCCGAGTAGGTGTGCACCACGTACCAGTCGCCCGGCTTGGTGAGCAGCTCCTCGCGCAGCGCCTCGACCGCCTGCGCGGCGACGTCGTCGCTCGTGGCGCCCGCCTCGGGCGTCTCGTCGTCGTCGCCGAAGTCGAGGTCGATCTCGGTGTCGTCCTCGTCGTCGGCGCCGCCCAGGTCGAGGTTGAGCTCGACGTCGGCGGCGGCCTCGTCGGTGTCGTCGAGACCCAGGTCCAGCACGAGCTCGGCGGCGGTGTCGTCGCCTGGGGCGTCGGTGAGGTCGATGTCGGGGGGCGTCGTCAGGTCGTCGTCAGCCACGCTCGGGGTTCCTCTCGCGGTCGGTGTGCATGTCAGCCCAGCGCCTTCAGCAGGAGCCAGCCCAGCCCGAAGTCGAGCAGGCCGACGAAGGTGATGACGAACAGCACGAACGCCAGCACGACCACGAAGTACTGCCGCACCTGGGAGCCGGTCGGCCACACGACCTTGCGCAGCTCGGCCACGGACTCGCGCACGAACTGGGCGGGGGTGGTGCGCCGGCGGCGCCCGCCGCCGGCCGCCTCGCGCCGCTTCGGGGTGCGGGCGGACTTGCGGGTCGGCGCGGCGGCCTCGGCCGCGGGCTTCTTCTTGCGTACGGGCCGGGCGCCGGCCGTGGCGGCGGGCTCGTCGTCGGCCGCCTCGGCGGCGCGCTTCTTCTTCACCGGGCGGGTGGAGCGGGCCGCGCGCGCGACCTCCTCGGCCTCGGCCAGCTGCTCGGGGTCGTCGACCTCGGGGCCCTCGGCGTCGGCGGGCTCGTCGTCGGCGGGCTCGGGCACCTCGATGGTGACCGGGCCGGGC
>JBHAES010000361.1:0-4144 GCA_041855725.1 Actinomycetota bacterium | reverse complement strand
CTGGTCGACCGGGGCGTCTACGCGTGGGTGCGCCACCCGATGTACGCGGGCATGCTGCTGCTCGGGTGGGGGGTGCTCGTGGCGGCGCCGTCGTGGCCGGGGCTGGCGCTGGCGGCGGTGCTCACGGCGGCGCTCACCAAGATGGCGCGCGCCGACGAGCTGGAGTGCCGCTACCGGTTCGGTGAGGCCTACCGGGCCTACCAGGTCACGACGAAGCGGTTCGTGCCGTACGTGTGGTGACCCCGCGCCGACCGTGCCCCGCAGCGCGGCCTTCCGGCTCAGGAGGCGCTGGTAAGGTCAAGGGGCCGCCCGCACGGTCGGCGAGTCGTCGTCCCAGGTGGGGAATTGAGCATTCTGAAGCGCATCGTGAGGGGCCCGCTGTTCTGGGTCGTCGTGAGCCTCGTGGGTCTGGTCGTGGTGGTGCAGCTCGCCGGCGACGCCACCGGCTTCAAGGAGGTGCCGACCTCCGAGGTCGTCGCCGTGATCAACGGCGACGAGCGGTTGAAGGAGGTCACGGTCGTCGACGGCGAGCAGCGGGTCGAGGTCACCAAGGCCGACGGCACCCGCGTCAAGGCCGGCTGGGTCGGCACCATGGGCGACGACATCGTGAAGCGGCTCGACGCCCGCGTGCAGGCGGGCACCCTCGAGAGGTGGAAGGGCACCAACCCCACGCCCGGCATCGTCGCCTCGATGGCGATGACGATCGTGCCGTTCATCATCATCGCGGTGGTGTTCTTCTTCCTGCTCAACTCGCTGCAGGGCGGCGGGTCCAGGGTGATGCAGTTCGGCAGGTCGAAGGCGAAGGTCGCCGCCAAGGACACCCCGAAGACCACCTTCGCCGACGTCGCCGGCGTCGAGGAGGCGATCGAGGAGCTGCAGGAGATCAAGGAGTTCCTGGCCGAGCCGGCCAAGTTCCGGGCGGTCGGGGCGAAGATCCCCAAGGGCGTGCTGCTGTACGGTCCGCCCGGCACCGGCAAGACCCTGCTGGCCAGGGCCGTCGCCGGCGAGGCCGGGGTGCCGTTCTTCTCCATCTCGGGCTCCGACTTCGTCGAGATGTTCGTGGGCGTGGGCGCCAGCCGGGTGCGTGACCTGTTCGAGCAGGCGAAGGAGTCGGCGCCGGCGATCGTGTTCATCGACGAGATCGACGCCGTCGGCCGCCACCGGGGCGCCGGCATGGGCGGCGGCCACGACGAGCGGGAGCAGACCCTCAACCAGCTGCTCGTCGAGATGGACGGCTTCGACGTGCGCGGCGGCGTGATCCTCATCGCCGCCACCAACCGGCCCGACGTGCTCGACCCGGCGCTGCTGCGGCCCGGCCGGTTCGACCGGCAGGTCGCCGTCGAGGCCCCCGACCTCAAGGGCCGCTACCAGATCCTGCGGGTGCACGCGCAGGGCAAGCCGATGGCGCCCGACGTCGACCTGCAGTCGGTGGCGCGCCGCACCCCGGGCTTCACGGGCGCCGACCTCGCCAACGTGCTCAACGAGGCCGCGCTGCTCACCGCCCGCAACGACGAGCACCAGATCACCGACCGGTCGCTCGACGAGGCGATCGACCGGGTCATCGCAGGGCCGCAGAAGCGCACCCGGCTCATGAACGCCCAGGAGCTGCTCATCACCGCCTACCACGAGGCCGGCCACGCGCTCGTCGCGGCGGCGATGCCGGGCAACGACCCGGTCCAGAAGGTCACGATCCTGCCCCGCGGGCGGGCGCTCGGCTACACGATGGTGCTGCCCGACCAGGACAAGTACAGCCAGACCCGCGGCGAGCTGCTCGACCAGCTGGCCTACATGCTGGGCGGTCGGGCCGCCGAGGAGCTGGTCTTCCACGACCCCACCACCGGAGCCTCCAACGACATCGAGAAGGCCACCAAGGTGGCCCGCGCCATGGTCACCCAGTACGGCATGACGTCGAGGCTGGGCGCGGTGCGGCTCGGCTCCGACGACCGCGAGCCGTTCGTCGGCATGGAGATGGGCCAGCCGCGCGGCTACTCCGACCGTACGGCCGCGATCATCGACGAGGAGGTGTCCGACCTCATCGCCACCGCCCACCAGGAGGCGTTCGACGTGCTGGTCGAGAACCGCGAGGTGCTCGACGAGCTCGTCCGCCAGCTGCTGGAGCGCGAGACGCTCGACAAGGAGCAGGTCGCCGAGGTGTTCGCGCCGCTGGTGCGGCGCCCCGCCCGGCCCGCCTGGACCGGCTCCGAGACCCGCCGGCCGTCGGCGATCCCGCCGGTGCCCGCCCCGGAGCGCCCCGTCGAGGAGCTGGAGCCGGCGCCCGCCGCACCGGCGCCGGGCAGCGTGCAGTCCGACCCGCTGCCGCCCGGCACGTGGCAGCCGCCGCGGTGGGACCCGCCGACGCAGGAGCGCTGACGGGTGGCCTACGACCACGACCGGGTGGTCGCCGCCGTGCGCGAGCTGCTGATCGGCGTGGGCGAGGACCCCGACCGCGACGGTCTGCGCGACACCCCGCAGCGGGTGGCGCGGGCCTACGCCGAGATGCTGTCGGGGCTGCACGCCGACCCCGCCGAGGTGCTGGCCACCACCTTCGAGATCGCCCACGAGGAGCTGGTGCTCGTCCGTGACATCGAGGTGTCGTCGCTGTGCGAGCACCACCTGCTGCCGTTCTGGGGCGTGGCCCACGTCGGCTACATCCCCGGCCGGACGCGCCGCGTCACCGGGCTGTCGAAGCTGGCCCGCGTCGTCGACGCGGTGGCCCGCCGCCCCCAGGTGCAAGAACGCATCACCACCGACGTCGCCGACCTGCTGATGCGCCACCTCCACGCGCAGGGCGCGATCGTGGTGCTCGAGTGCGAGCACATGTGCATGTCGATGCGGGGGGTCCGCAAGCCGGGCGCCATGACGGTCACCTCGGCCGTCCGTGGCGTGATGAACGCGCCCGCCACCCGCGCCGAGGCGATGGGCCTCATCACGGGGCGCCGATGAGCGTGGTGGCCGCGCTGCTCGCCCCGGGCCCGACCCGGGTCATGGGGGTGCTCAACGTCACCAGCGACTCGTTCTCCGACGGCGGCCGGTTCCTGCCGGTCGACGCCGCCGTGGCGCACGGGCTGCGGCTGCACCGTGAGGGGGCCGACCTCGTCGACGTCGGCGGCGAGTCGACCAGGCCCGGCGCCACCCGGGTGCCGGCCGACGTGGAGCTGGCCCGCGTCGTACCGGTGGTGGAGCGCCTCGCGGCCGCGGGGGTGGCCGTGTCGGTCGACACGATGCGCGCCGACGTGGCCCGGGCGGCGGTGGCGGCCGGGGCGGTGCTGGTCAACGACGTGTCGGGCGGCCTCGCCGACCCCGCGATGCTGCCGACGGTCGCAGGGCTCGGCTGCGGCTACGTGGCCATGCACTGGCGCGGTCACGCCCGGCACATGGCCGCCGCCGCGGTGTACCAGGATGTGGTGGCCGAGGTGTGCGGCGAACTCGCCGCCCGCCGGGACGCCGCCCTGGCCGCCGGGATCGCCCCCCCGCGCCTGGTGCTCGACCCCGGCATCGGCTTCGCGAAGACCGCCGAGCACAACTGGACCCTCCTCCAGCACTGGGACGTGCTCGAGCGGCTCGGGTGCCCGCTGTTGCTAGCGGTCAGCCGCAAACGCTTCCTGGGTGCCCTGCTCGACGACCGGCCCCCCATCGAGCGGGACGCGGCCACCGCCTACCTGAGCGGCCACTTCGCGGCCCGCGGAGTGTGGGGGGTGCGCGTCCACGATGTGCGCTCCAGCGTGGACGCCGTGCGTGCGGCCGAGCGATTGGCGTCGCGATGACCACCCCGGACCGGCCCGGGGACGACCATCTCGTCGTGATCGCGGTGACCGGGGTGCAGGCGTGGGGCTACCACGGGGTCTTCGAGGCGGAGCGCCGCGAGGGCCAGCAGTTCGTGGTGGACGCCACCGTGCTGGTGCGTCGCCCGGACCTCGCCGACGATCTGACCAGCACCGTCGACTATGGTGGATTGGCCTCAGCCCTCGTGGCTGAGGTCGAGCGCGACCCGGTCGACCTGATCGAGACCCTGGCCGGACGCCTCGCCGAGACCTGCCTGGCCCGCCCGTTCGTGGTGCGCGCCACGGTCACCGTCCACAAGCCGCACGCACCGATCACCGTCCCGTTCGGGGACGTGACCGTCACCTGCACCAGGAGGAATCCG
>JBHAES010000360.1:0-4205 GCA_041855725.1 Actinomycetota bacterium | reverse complement strand
TTGGCGCCGGTGAGGCCGTGGAGGCAGAGGACGGTGCCGCGCGGCGGGCCGTCGGGCGCGGCGGTGAGCAGCGCGAGGCGGGTGCCGTCGGGTCGCTCCACCGTACGGGAGCCGAGGTCGCTGAACAGGTCGAACACGGGGCCAGGCTACGCGGCCAGACGGCGCCGCGCCGTCGTCGCTCCGCCCGACAGGGAGCGGCCGAGAGGCCTCGGGGCCGTGCCACGTCCCGCGTGGGGCGCGACACCGGCACCCGGGCGGGGGTAGTTTCGGGCGCATGAACTTCGAGAAGGTCGTCTTCGGGTTCTTCGTCGTGCTCGCCGCCACCCTCAACTTCGGCTTCTTCATCGGCGACATCGGCGACGTCCGGGTGCACAACCCGATCGAGCTGTTCGCGGCGGTGATCGTCAACCTGGTGGCCACCGTGCTCAAGTTCGGCGACCGCACCCAGGTGGGCGCCGTGCACCTCGCCACCAGCCTCGTCGCCGACATCCAGCTGCTCGCGGCCGCCGCCGTCTACATCTGGGCCACGCAGCAGGGCTACACGCTGAGCGTCGAGATGGTCACCACCATGGTGTCGCTGTCGGGCGGGGCGCTGCTGGCCAACATCATCTCGGTGGTGCTGCTCATGGCCGAGACGATGTCGTTCCGCCGCCGCTGAGCCGCGGCCGAGCATGAACGACCGCACGGTCAGCCGAACCCTCTCCAACCAGGAGCGGGCCGCCGACCTGCGCCGCCGGCAGGTGCCGGTGCCGGTGGCCCCCCGCATCGACGCGCTCTTCCTCATGCTGCGGCGGATGCGGATGCCGCTCATGGTGCTCATCGGGATCCTCGTCGTCTCCGTGGCAGGGCTGCGGCTCACGCCGGGCATCGGCCCCAACGGCGAGCCCTACCACATGTCGACGTTCGACGCGTTCTACTTCGTGTCGTACACGATGACCACGATCGGGTTCGGGGAGCTGCCCTACACGTTCTCACCGGCCCAGCGGCTGTGGGCCTCGGTGATCATCTACATGTCGGTGGTGGGGTGGGCGTACGCGCTGGGCACCTTCTTCGCCCTGCTCAACGACTCGTCGTTCAAGTCGGCGGTCGCCCGGCAGCGGTTCGCGCAGCGCATCCGGGCGTTCCGCGACGACTTCGTCATCATCGCGGGGTACGGCCACACCGGCCGCATGATCGCCCACGCCCTCGACGACCGCGGCCGCCGCATGGTGGTGCTCGACCGGCGCCAGGAGCGCATCGACGTGCTCGAGAGCGACCAGCTCTCCGGTGACGTGCCCGGGCTGGCCGCCGACCCGAGCAACGTGCAGGCCCTCGGGCTGGCGGGCCTGGGCCACCGCGGCTGCCGCGGCGTCCTGGCCATGACCGAGGAGGACGACCACAACCTCGGCATCGTCATGGCAGCCCGGCTGCTGCGGCCCCAGATCCGGGTGATCGCGCGCTGCAACAGCCGCCGCACCGCCGAGCAGATGGAGCTCTTCGCCCCCGAGGGGATCATCAACCCGTTCGACCGCTACGGCGCCTACCTGGTGCTGGCGCTCCACCGCCCCGCCGTGTTCCAGCTCGTCACGTGGCTGCTCGCCGAGACCGGCGAGCCGCTGAAGCGTCGTCCCATGGGGCTGGCCGACGGGCCGTGGGTGGTGCTGTCCGACGGCGAGTTCGGCGCGGAGGTGGCCGGCGACCTGCGCCTCGACGGCCTCGACGTGCGGCTGGTGCACCCCGACGACCCGATGCCCCACCTCGACGGCGTCGTCGGGCTCGTGGCGGGCGCGTCCTCCGACACGGTGAACCTGTCGGTGGCGGCGCAGGTGCGCCGCTCGTACCCCGACATCTTCCTGTGCGTACGGCAGCAGGAGCACACGAACCGGGCCCTCATGACCGCGTTCGCGCCCGACTCCGGCTTCTTCCCGGGCGAGATCGTCGTGCAGGAGTGCCTCGCCCGCATGGTGAGCCCCGGCTACTGGGCGTTCGTGGCGCACGTGATGGAGTCCGACGACGACTGGGCCGCCGCGACGCTGAAGACCCTCGTCGACCGGGTGGGGCGCGCCGCCCCCGCCCACATCATGATCACCCTGGGGGAGCGCGACGCCCCCGCGGTGCGGCGCTGGCTCGCCCACCGGGCTCTCACCCTCGGCGACCTGCTCCGCGACCCCGCCGACCGTGACCAGCGGCTCAACCTGGTGGTCGTCGAGATGCTGCGCGAGGGGCAGCGCACGATCCTGCCCGACGACGGCACCCGGCTCGCGGTGGGTGACAAGCTCGTGCTCGTCGCCGGGCCCAACGGCATCGACGCGCTGCACGAGGCGTTGTACGACGACTCGACCCTGCAGTACCTCGTGACCGGCCGCGACGTGCCCACCTCGCTCGTGTGGCGGCTGTTCACCCACCGCGTGCTCACCGGTGACCGCCGCGACACCGGCCAGGACCTGTCGTGACCCGCGGGTCGTCGCGCGGCGCGGCCACCGGCCTTGGTGCATGAGGGACCGATGAAGCCTGTCGAAGCCCGCCCGCGCCCCGAGCTCGTCGCCGCCCTCGCCGAGGGGCACGAGGTGGCGTGGCTGCACCTCTGGGGCCACCGGCCCCGGCCTGACGGCTCGGTGGGGAAGGGCTGCCTGAGCCAGTGGTACGACGCCCCTTTCGAGGTCGACGAGCGGCGCTTCGTCACCGCGGAGCACTGGATGATGTGGCGCAAGGCCGTGCTCTTCGACGACCACGAGACGGCGGCGCTCGTGCTGGCGGCCCACGGGCCCGCCGCCGTGAAAGCGCTGGGACGCCGGGTGCGCGGCTTCGACGAGCAGGCCTGGCGGGAGGCCCGCTTCGACGTCGTGGTGGAGGGTGGCCGGCACACGTCCGGCTCCGACCCCCGGCTGCGCGACTACCTGCTCGGCACCGCGGTGCTCGTGGAGGCGAGCCCGCACGACCGGATCTGGGGCATCGGCCTGGGCGCCGCCGACGACGCAGCCCGGGACCCGGAGCGGTGGCGGGGGCAGAACCTGCTCGGCTTCGCGCTCATGGAGCTCCGCCACCGGCTGGGGCGCTAGCAGGTACGCGCGGCGGTGGGTCCGTCGGGCGCGGGGACGCCGCACCGCTCCCGGCACGCGTCCGGAGGTGTGACCCGGGCACCCCCGCCGTCGCGGGGCACCCCTGCGGGCGCCCCGGCTCGCCCGCCACCGCTGCGCTCAGGGTCGGCGGCGCGTCAGTCGCCGGTGCGCCGCAGCACCTCGGAGAGGCGCTCGGCGGCGGCCATCACGGCCGCGGCGTGCAGCCGGCCCGGCTGGCGGGTGAGGCGCTCGATGGGGCCGGAGACGCTCACCGCGGCGATCACCTTGCCGCTGGGGGAGCGCACCGGCGCCGACACCGACGCCACGCCGGCCTCGCGCTCGGCGACCGACTGCGCCCACCCGCGGCGGCGCACGGTCGACAGGGCGACGGCGGAGAAGTTGGCGTGGGTGAGGCCCTTGGCGATGCGCTCCGGCTCGTCCCACGCGAGCAGCACCTGGGCGGCCGAGCCGGCGTTCATGGTCAGCTGCGACCCGATCGGCACCGTGTCGCGCAGGCCCGACGGGCGCTCGGCGGCGGCGGCGCACACGCGCAGGTCGCCCTGGCGCCGGAAGAGCTGGGCGGACTCTCCCGTGATGTCGCGCAGCCGTGCGAGGATGGGGCCGGCGGTCGCGAGCAGCCGGTCCTCGCCGGCGGCCGAGGCCAGCTCGGTGAGGCGGGGGCCCAGCACGAAGCGTCCGTGCAGGTCGCGGGCCACGAGGCGGTGGTGCTCCAGCGCCACGGCGAGGCGGTGCGCGGTCGGTCGGGCGAGGCCCGTGGCGGTGACGAGTCCGGCCAACGTGGTGGGGCCGCTCTCGAGGGCACCGAGCACGAGTGCCGCCTTGTCGAGGACGCCCACACCGCTCGTCGAGTCGCTGTCCATATTCTGATACTACTGTCTCGACAGGTGGGCGTCCAGTGGGTTATGTTCGCGACCATGGCGCGAACGCTGAGCGAGAAGGTGTGGGACGACCACGTGGTCCGGGCCGCCGACGGGGGCCCCGACCTGCTCTACATCGACCTCCACCTCGCGCACGAGGTCACCTCGCCCCAGGCCTTCGAGGGGCTGCGGCTGGCCGGGCGCACGGTGCGCCGGCCGGACCTGACCCTCCTCACCGAGGACCACAACACCCCCACCCTCGACATCCTGGCACCGATCGCCGACCCGG
>JBHAES010000359.1:0-2571 GCA_041855725.1 Actinomycetota bacterium | reverse complement strand
GTGTGTATAGTGGCGCCGTGGACACCAGGCTGACCCTGCTCGGGCTGCTGGGGGCAGGCCCCGGCTACGGCTACGACCTCAAGACCCACTGGGACCGCTGGTTCGCCGATGCCAAGCCCCTCGCCTTCGGGCAGGTCTACGCCTCGCTCGCCCGGCTGCTCCGCGACGGCCTCATCGTGCCCGACGGCTCCGAGCCCGGCACCGGACCCGACCGCAAGCGCTACGCGATCACCGACGAGGGCCGGGCCGCCGTCGAGGCGTGGATCCTCACCCCCGAGGTGCCGTCGGACTCGATCCGGGCCGACCTGTTCGCCAAGACGATCATCGCGCTGCTCCTCGGCGACGACGCCGACCGGCTGCTGGACCTGCAGCGCTCGGCGCACACCGCGCGGATGCGCGAGCTCACCCGCCGCAAGCAGGGGGCCGATCTGCGCACCGTGCTGCTGGCCGACCACGCCCTGTTCCACCTCGAGGCCGACCTGCGCTGGATCGACCTCACCCAGGCCCGCCTCGACGAGCTGCGCCGCGAGGTGCGGCCGTGACCCTCACGCCCCGACCCGACGCCGTCGCCGCGGACCAGGCCGGTGCCGGCACGGTCGTCGTGCGCGCCCGCGGCATCGAGCTCGCCTTCGGCCCCACGCCGGCGCTGCGCGGCATCGACCTCGACATCGTCGCGGGTGAGTCGCTCGCCGTCACCGGCCCGTCCGGGTCGGGCAAGTCCACGCTGCTGCACGTGCTGGCCGGGGTGCTCGTACCCGACGCCGGCACCGTCGACTACTGCGGGCGCCTCGTCAGCGGGCTCGACGAGACCGGCCGCGCGCGACTGCGCCTGGCCGAGTTCGGCTTCGTGTTCCAGTTCGGCCAGCTGCTGGGGGACCTGTCGGCGGTCGACAACGTCACTATCCCGCTGCTGCTGGCCGGCACGCCCCGCAAGGAGGCGCTGGCCAGGGCCCAGGAGCTGCTCGGCTGGCTCGGCGTCGGCGAGCACGCCGACCGGCTGCCGACCCGGCTCTCGGGTGGGCAGGCCCAGCGGGTGGCGGTCGCCAGGGCGCTGGTGAATCGGCCCCGGATCCTCTTCGCCGACGAGCCCACCGGGGCCCTCGACTCCCTCGCGGCCGAGCGCACGATGGCGGCGCTCACCCAGGCGACGAAGGCCGTGGGCACGGCCCTGGTGGTGGTGACGCACGACGCGCGCACCGCCGCGTGGGCCGACCGCGAGGTCACGGTGCGCGACGGCCGGATCGCCTCCGGCCTCGGGGTCGTGGACGGCGCCTCGTGACCGGCCGGCTGGCGCTGGCCCGGCTGCTGGTCGCCGGCGACCGGAGCGCAAGGCTGCGACTCCTGGGGGTGATCGCCGGGGTCATGGTGGGCGTCGCGCTGTTCCTGCTGCTGGTGGCCGCGTCGCAGGCGTTCGGCGTCCGCAACGAGCGGTCCACGTGGAAGGACGTCTACACCTCCACACCCGGCTACCGCGACCTCGAGCCCGGCACCGTGCTGACCCACGAGGAGGCGGCCGTGGTCGCCGGCCTCGACCACTACGGCGGCCGTACGATCTCGGTCGTGCTGGTCGCGACCCGGCCCGACACGACGTTCACCCTGCCGGGCGGCACCCCGGCGCCGCCCCCGGGCCGCTACGTCGCCTCCCCGGCCCTCGCCCAGGTCCTCGCCGAGGCCCCCGCCGACCGGCTCGCCGACCGCTACGGCGCGCCGGCCGGCACCCTGGCCCCGCTCACCGTCGAGGGCCCCGACTCCCTCGTGCTCGTCCGCGGCGCCGAGCAGCCCGAGGTGCTCGCCTGGTCCGGCCGCGCCGACCCGCAGGTCGTCACCCGCCTCGTCGGCACGGACTATGCCAGCGACGCGTACCGGGTCGTCGCCGTCGTCGGTGCCGTGGCGGTGCTCGTGCCCGTGGCGCTGCTCGTCGCGGTCGTGACCGACCTCGGCGCCGCGCAGCGGGCCGAACGCTTCGCCACCCTGCGCCTCATCGGGGCCACCCCCGGCACCGTCGCCGGCGTCGCCGCCCTCGAGACCGTCGCCACCACGCTGCCCGGAGCGGTCCTCGGCACGGGCCTGTACGTGGCCCTCGTCCCGGTGGCCGCGCGCCTCGAGATCGGCACGTCGACGTTCTACCCGACCGACCTGCTCACCACCCCCGCCGTGGTCGCCGCGACCGTCGCGGGCGTGGTGGTCGGGTCGGCCGCCGTCGCCTGGTGGCGCGCCCGCCGGGCCGACCTGGGGCCGCTGGGGGCCCAGCGCGAACGGTCCGAGCAGCCCGCCCGCCCGGTCACGCTGCTGCCGCTGGGGATCGGCGTGGCGGGCCTCGCCGCCGCCCCCGCCGCGTCGACGCTCCCCTTCGAGGTGCTGTGGCCCGTCGTCGTCGCGGCGGTCGTGGTCAACATGCTCGGGGTGCTGTGGGCGGGGCCGTACCCCACCGCCGTCGCCGCCCGCGTCCTCGCCGCCCGGGCGCGGACGGCGCCGGGGGTGATCGGCTACAACTGGCTCGTCCAGCATCCCAGGGCCGCGTTCCGGGCCGTCGGCGGGCTGGTGGTGGCGGTGTACGCGGTGACGGTGTTC
>JBHAES010000358.1:0-5654 GCA_041855725.1 Actinomycetota bacterium | reverse complement strand
GGCGTCGCCCAGAAGATCGCCGGCCCCGACGGCTGGCACCCGGTGAGCGTCCAGGAGGAACCGGGGCCGCGTCACTCCGCCAGCAGCTCGGCGGCAGCGTCCTCGAGCAGCTGTTGGACAGCCTCGGTGGCGGCCCGCTTGGCGGCCACGACCCCGGCGGCGCCCGGGCCCCCGGTCGCGGTGGCCGCGGCGACGGAGACGAGGAGGGTCGACAGCTGCTCGATGACCGCGATCTTGAGGGCCAGGACGATCTGCGAGATGGCGCGGCACGCCTTGGCCAGCGCCTCGCACCCCTGGGACAGCTCCCGGTACCGGCGCACGGCGGAGCCGCGCTCGTCGACGTGGGCGACGAAGGCATCGACCTGTGGCCCCTCGTTGCGCCGTGCCAGGTCACGCACCGCGCGCCGAAGATCGATCGCCCTGACCTCGCGGGCCAGCGCTCGCCAGTCGTCGGCCCAGGCGGCGACCTTCTCCTCGTCGACGCCCGGCCATCTCATCTGGAGGAGCTCGAGCGCCCGGCGGAGCTCGCTCGGCGGCTGCAAGCCGGTGGGCGGCCCGCTCGTCGACGGTCGCACGGTGCCGGGCAGGGCGCTGCCTTCGACGGCCTGCGGCTCGTCGTCCGGTTCGCCGTCACGGTGGGCCCGGGCGATGTCGTAGAGCTCCGACGACTCCTGCCGCAGCTGGTCGACGATGGCCTCGATCACCTCGCCCACGTACGTCACCGACTCAGGCACGATCTCGGTGATGGCGTCGTCGACCGGCGTCGGTCGCTCGGTGGCCGCGCCCACCGACTGCACGTCCGCCAGCCTGGGCACTTCTCGGCCCGGGCTGACAGCCGGTCGGCGGCCTCGGCGAAGGTCTTCGCGCACCGCTCCCACGACGCCGGGTCGAACCGCATCACGAGCCTCCCACCGAGCGGCGCGCCGCCTCCCGGACCTCGGAGCTCGTCTCCTCCAGCACCTGCAGCAGCCTCTCGTGCGAGGGGCAGACGGGCGCGATCGCCGCCAGCACCTTCGCCTGGTCGGCACGCAACGCGCCGTTGACCTGGTCGAGGATCCGCTGCACCAGCTGCGGATCCACGCCGTCGACCTCCAACGACGTCACCAGCCCGTCGGTCACCTCGACCCGCACCGTGCCGTCGTCGGACGGTGCTGGCGCGGGACCCCCGGCCACCGGCTCGGCGTCCTCCCGTGGCGCGCCCTCAGCACGTCCAGCTCGCTCCAGCGCCTCGGTCAGCACCTTGTCGGCCAGCTCGTCGAACGTGTCGAACTCCGTCTCGACCGTGTCGAGCTCGAACATCACCAGCACCCGGAACTTCCGGGACGCGGGATGGTAGCTGTACATCCAGATGTCATCCGACGTGCCCAGGAAGAACTGGTCGGTGAACTCGTCGATGTAGAGCTCGTTCACGTCGACGATCCCCGAGATGTCGTTGCCCCGGTCGGTGGCCCACAGCACGTAGCCGTCCAGGTCGATCCCGTTCGTGGTGCGCCAGAACTCGGCGAGGTCCGGCGGCAGCGTGCCTTCGTGGTGCTCGGCGAACCACCGTGCCACCCGCTCGATCTGCTCCTCGGACGCCGGCGGGATCGGCCCCTGCTGCCACCAGTCGTGGTAGGCCTGGAAGATCCGGTCGATCTTCGCCTTGACCGTTGGGTTCATGGCATCGTCCTCACTGCGGGCCCTCGCCACGGCGCCCCGCACGAGGCGCTGGCTCGGACCAGAGCCTACGGCCTGATGCCGACGGCCGTGCTGGTGACGGGTGCACCGTCGTACCCCATGAAGCCGCCCGGCCCCGACCCGCGGCTGCCAGGATGGGGCCGTGGCGAGGGCGACGAGGGTGGCGATCATCGGCGGCGGGCCGGCCGGCTACGAGGCGGCGCTCGTCGCCGCCCAGCTCGGGGGCGAGGTGACCCTCGTCGAGCGCGACGGTCTGGGCGGTGCGGCGGTGCTCACCGACTGCGTGCCGTCGAAGACCCTCGTGGCGACCGCCGAGCTGATGGCGCAGATGGAGTCGGCGGCCACGCTCGGCCTCGTCGGCGCCGACGTCACCGTCGACCTCGCGGCGGTGAACCGGCGGGTGCTCGACCTGGCGGGGGCGCAGTCGGCCGACATCGCCCGCACCCTGGAGGCCACCGGCGTCCGGCTGATCCGTGGCACGGCCCGGATCGACGGCACCGAGGCGGTGGTCGCCACCACCGGGGACGGTGAGACGAGGATCGACGCCCACATCATCCTGGTGGCCACCGGCACCCGACCCCGCGAGCTGGACGCCGCCCGGCCCGACGGCGAGCGGATCCTCACCTGGAAGCAGGTGTACGCGCTCGACACGCTGCCCGAGCACCTCGTCGTGGTCGGCTCCGGGGTCACGGGCGCCGAGCTCGCCTCGGCCTACAACGCGCTCGGCGCCACGGTCACGCTCGTGTCGTCGCGGAACATGGTGCTGCCGGGGGAGGACGAGGAGGCGGCCCGGGTGATCCAGCAGGTGTTCACCCGCCGCGGCATCCGCATCCTGTCCCGGTCGCGGGCGCGGTCCGTACGGCGGACCGGCGACGGCGTGGTGGTCACCCTGGCCTCCGGCGAGGTGGTCGAGGCGTCGCACTGCCTCATGGCGGTCGGCTCGGTGCCCAACACCGAGGGGTTGGGGCTCGAGGCGGCCGGGGTCGTCCTCGACCGCGGCTACGTCACCGTCGACGGGGTGTCGCGCACGAGCGCCGGCGGCGTGTACGCCGCCGGCGACGTCACCGGCGTCCTCCCGCTCGCGTCGGTGGCCGCCATGCAGGGCCGGATCGCCATGTGGCACGCGCTCGGCGACGCCGTCGCCCCGCTCGACCTGCGGCGCGTGTCGTCGACCGTGTTCACCTCGCCCGAGATCGCGACGGTGGGGGTCAGCCAGGCCGACGTCGACGCCGGCCGATCACCGGCGGTGGGGGTGATGGTGCCGCTGCGGCGCAACGCGCGGGCGAAGATGCAGAACACCTCCGACGGGTTCGTCAAGCTGTTCTGCCTGCCCGTCACCGGCATCGTCGTGGGCGGCGTCATCGTGGCCCCGCACGCCAGCGAGCTCGTCCACGCCGTGTCGGTGGCGGTGGCCGAGCGCATCACCGTCGACCAGCTCGCGCACGACTTCACCGTCTACCCGTCGGTGTCGGGGTCGGTCGCCGAGGCGGCCCGCCGGCTGCACGGCCACGCCGAGATGACCATCACGCTCTGATGCCGCCCCGCGACTGGCGCCGGCCCGTGACGGCCGATGAGCCAGGTCCGCTCGCCGGGCGTCGATCAGTGCCTTTCCTCAGGGGACGAGCCCGTCGCAGCGAGGAGGTCGTGATGGCTGCCCACACGGTGCTGGTCGCCAACCGGGGGCCGCCCGCGTGGTCCGGGCGGCCGCCGACGCCATCGGTGACCGGCTGAGTGCCCTGGGGCTGACTGTCGAGGGCTCGTTGGTCCTCACGAGCTCCGACGTGACCGTTCGACCCCAAGGACGGAGGCTGATCGGTCACGTTGTCCTGGGCGGCCCGTCCGCGACCCGATGCGACCCGCCAGGTACCCGACTACGGGGCAGACCGGTCGCGGCGGAGCACCGCCCAGGCGTCAGCGTGACCTCCTGATCCCCACCACCGGCATCCGGCTCACGCTCTGCGCGTGAGCACCACGTCGGCCGCGCGAATCCCGGTGAATGCCGCAGAATCCGACCACGGCCAGGCCATGGCGTCCCCGGCGAGGAGGACTCTGCTGCCCGCCTCGGCGTCACGAAGGGCAGCGATGCGCGCCAGGCGACCTGGTGGACTCGTCGGCATGGCGCACGGTATCCGTTGCACCGAACAGGCGGCAGGGTCGTCGACCAGGGCGTCGGCCAGGCTCGGGGCCCAGACCAGCAGCTGGGTGCGGGCCACCGACAAGATCTCTCGAACCGGGGCAGCGGCCAGCACGCGAGCCGAGTCGGACGTGAACATGCAGGTCACGGCATCACGATCCTCGGGAGCGTGACCTGCGCGGGAAGCCACCGCCAGGGCAGCGAGATCCGACTCGCCGGGCGCGAGCAGGACGCCATATGCCCCGCTGAGCTCATCGGGGTGCAGGTGCCGGTCGATCCCCAGCGAGACGAGCAGCCCGGTGCTGTACGGGACCTCGGCGACGGCACGCCGCACCGGGCCGAGCTCCATGATCTCCGGCAGGGCCGGTCCGGGCACTGCGACGATCACCGCTGGCGCACGATGGGCACCTGACACGGTGCGCACGGTGACCCCCGTCGTGTCCTCCTCGATGCGCATGACGGTCTCACCGAGCCGGAGGTCGAGGTGGGAGGCCAGGGCGTCGGTGAGTGCGGAGAGCCCACCTGTGACGGTGAGGGTCTCCTGTCGCAGCCCGTGGGCGGCCATGGCTGCCACCCCGGCACCCGATGTGAAAATGGCGTCCTGGAAGTAGAAGCCGTGGTAGGCCGGTCGCCAGCTGCGTTCGAGAAGATCCTGCAGCCCAAGACTGCGAGCCCACGAGGAAGCATGCACCCCGTCCAGGTCTGCCCAGTCCAGCGGATCGACGGTCCCGCGACGACGCTGGAGCGCGATGAACCTGCCCAGCCCCCCGATCACGGACAGCGCGGTGCCCAGCGGCACCAGGCCTGATCGGATGGCTGTGAGGGACCGGTTCGCGGTGAACGGGTAGAGCCTGCCGTCCACGACGATCGCACTGCTTGCGGTGACCGGACGGAACCTGATCCCCACCTGATCGGCCAGACCGGGAACGATCCGGTACGCGTCGGTGATGAAATTCGCCCCCGCCTCGACGATGCAGCCATTCACCTCGATCGAACGGATACGTCCACCCGGGCGATCCGCAGCCTCCAGCACGACGACCTCGACGCCCTGATCCTGCAGGCGCCGTGCGGCTGCGAGACCACTGATACCGGCTCCCACGACGATCACCTCGGGCATGGGTTGAGCCTAGGTGTACCCGGCCACGACGTTGGTGGCACTCGCTGGACCACACGGTGCTCGACGGGTGGTACGAGGACCTCTACGGCCACGTGCTGCGCGTGGGGGAGCGCACCGACGCGCTGCGCGACGACCTGACGACCCGCTTCGAGGCCCACCTCTCGCTGCTGGACGTCGCAGCACGATCATGAAGAAGCCCGCCGGCTGGGCGGGGCGTGATCGCGGTGCCGGCGGCGTCGTGCTCATCGTGGTGGGTACGGTCGGGGGCTACCTGCTGCTGCGCCGCCACGGCTGGGTCAGACGCGCGTGGATCCTTGCCACGGCAGGGATCTGCGCGGTGTGCCACCGGCGTGGACATGCCTGGGATGACGCGCGGGGGCAGCGGGGTCGTACTAGCGTGTCGGCATGGATCTCTCCCTCTTGATGTGCGACGTCGACGGGACCCTGCTGGGCGAGGACGGGTGGAAGCCGGGGGCCGTCGACCTGGTCCGGGAGGCGGGGCTCGCGGGGCTGCGCGTCGCGCTGTGCTCGGGACGGCCGAAGGAGTCGCTGCTGATGCTGGCGGGCGAGCTGCCCGAGGTGACCTACGTGGCGGCCGGCGGCGGGTCGGTGGTGCTGCGCCGCGACGGCGACGCCTGGACGGTCGTGGGCCTCCGGTTCCTGCCCCCGGAGGTGGTGGCCGAGGTCGAGGCCCGGGCCGCCGAGATCGACATGGAGGTGTGGGCC
>JBHAES010000357.1:0-3611 GCA_041855725.1 Actinomycetota bacterium | reverse complement strand
GCCCGGCCCTCGAGCTCGGCGACGTCGTCCTCCCGGTGGGCGCCGGGGAGGTAGCGCCCGAGGCGGTCGGCGACGGCGGCCGACTCGTCGGGCACGGCGCTCACCAGGACCGTCAGCTCCCCCTGCCGGGCCACGAGCCCCGACGCCTCGTCCACCACGTCGCCGCCGACGAGGGTGGCCTCGCCGTCGCGCCACGGCACCGGCTGGCCCAGCAGGGCGGTGGCCCGCTCCGCCGACACGAGGCCCTCCACGATGCGCTGCGAGCAGGTGAACACCGTCTGCACCGGGACGACCAGGAACGTGGCGTAGCCGAAGAAGCTCACCAGCTGCCCCGGGGTGAGGCGGCCCGCGAGCAGCTCGTGGGAGCCCAGCCACGTCAGCAGCACCAGCAGGCCGCCCGACAGCAGCACCGACAAGGCGTCGACGCCCGCCTGCCACGCGCCGGTGACCACCCCGGCGTCGCGCGCCCGGCGGGACTGGCGGGCATAGCCGTCGCCGAACGTACGCTCACCGCCCACCCCGCGCAGGATCCGCAGCCCGGCGACGATGTCGGTGGCCCGGCTGGTGAGGTCCGAGGTGCGGCTGCGCTCCACAGCACGGGCCCGGTGCAGCGGCCGCAGCAGCGGCACGCCCGCACCGACGATCAACGGCGTCACGACGAGCACCACCAGGCCCAGCCGCACCGAGGTCGAGAGCACCAGCGCCACGACGACGAGGAAGGTGGCGACGGCCGCCACGATGCGGGTCAGGCTCTCCAGCGCACCCCCGAACGTGTCGGCGTCCGAGGAGGCCACGCTCAGCACCTCGCCGGTCGGGGTGCGCCGCGGCAGCAGGTGACCGAGCCGGAGAGACTTCTGCACCACCAGCTCGACCGTCCCGTACAGGGCCACCAGCCACGCCCGCACGATGGTGGTGTGCTGCCAGATGCCGGCAGCGGTGCCCGCCACGTACGTGGCGAGCAGCCCCAGGGACCACAGCGCCGCCCCGCCCAGGTCGCCGCGCCCGATGCCGGCGTCGACGGCCTTGCCGAGGAAGAACGGCGACACCGCCGACATGGCCAGCCAGCCGAAGGTCGTGACCGTCATGATCGCCGACGCGGCAGGCTGGGTGCCCACCAGCCACCCCAGGAAGCGGGCCGGGCTGCGGGTGTCGGGATCGGTCGACGCCGCCGCACCGAAAGCCCGTAGCCCGGGCGGGTAGTCGATCACGAGCGACCAGCGTAGACGCGGCCCCGCCGGGGGGCGAACGAGTTTCCGCGGCCCCGCCGCAGGACGCCCAGCTCAGCGTGAGGTGGGGTTGTAGCGCAGCAGGTTGGCGCGTCCGGAGCACTCCATCGCGATCCGCATCCCGCCGATGCGGCCCTCGTCGCGCAGCCGGAACAGGCGGGGCACGATCCGGTCGCGCAACGCGTAGGGGTCGATCGTGTTGACGTAGATCTTGGTGCCGCCCTCGAAGCCGGCCACCGTCGAGATGCGCCACTTGAGCATCACGCGCCACGGCATCGCCACGTCGGTGTCCAGGGGGCGGTGGTGCCACTCCTCGTTGCACGGCACGTCGGCGCCGGTGGCGGCATGCATGGCGTGCACCAGGTCGGACATGCCGCCGATCTCCTCCATGGAGTGGTCCCACGGCCACGAGTGCTCGGACTTCGAGTAGATCTCGATGGCCGGGTAGCGGTGCCCCCACCCGGCGAACGCGACGGCATGGTCGTTCTCGGCGAGCAGCAGGTTGTGGTAGCTGGCGTAGTTGACCCCCGCCTCGTTGAAGACGTTGGGGTTCTCGCGCAGCCGGGCGATGGCCCGCTCGTTCTGCACGCCCCGCTCGTCGATCGACACCAGCTGCTTGTGGAGGTGGTCGAACGAGGCGCCCGCCGGCTTCAGCCAGTTCTGGAAGACGGCGACGTAGCGCACGTAGCGGTTGATCTCGTACAGCCGCCTGGCCGACTCGACCGTGAACGCGACGTAGGCGTAGTGCTCGGCCGGGGTGAGGCAGCCCGACGACGCCAGCTGCGACGAGTCGGTGGCACCGTCGACGAAGTGGCGCCGAGCCGCCACCACGTCGTGCCCGCCGCCGAAGAACGCCGCCGCGTAGCCCAGCACCTCCTCGTACGAGGCCGCCTCGACCTGCTCGGCCGGCACCCCCGACGCCCGCATCTTCGCCTTCGCGACGCTCACCACGTGGCGGCGGCCCTCGTCGGAGGCCAGGTAGGCGCGGCGCCGCTCGGCGATCTCGGCCGGGATCTCGTAGCCGTAGTTCTCGTGCCAGTACTCGTAGGAGAGGATCTCGAACAGGTTCGGGATGCTCCGGAACTCGGCGACCGTGTCGAACAGCTGCTCGGCGGGCAGCCGGTAGCGGGTCTGCCACGACCCGTCGTCGCCGCGCACCACCCGGGCCTTCTCGGGCGGGGTCTCCAGGTAGCGGTCCGGGCAGAAGGCGCAGTACGAGGTGCGGTCCGCGTCGGTGAGGGGGTGCGGGTGGTCGACCGGCAGCCCCAGCGGCCGGTTGCCACGCCCCGGGACGGTCCACACCTCCGTGCCGGTGAAGGGGTTGAGCTGCTTCACGGTGCCGTCGCGCATCCGGGTGAGGTACGAGGTCGCAGCGGCCGGGTCGTACGGCAAGAGCATGACCCTCAGGCTAGTAGGTTGAGCCTCAGGCACCGTAGAGAACCTCGGCCGGTCCCCAAAGAGTCACTTTCCCCCCTTGACATCCGACGCCTCTGAGTATGGGTACTCAAATGCATGGGTACATGTACCCCGAAAAATCGGGTAGCGCCCCCCACCCCTCGCGCTACCGCTGGTCAGAGCCCCATGTCACCCTGGATGTGCGGCCCGGAACCCCCGTCCGGAAGCAGCCGCGAGAAGGAGCCCCGCACGGGTTCGGCATAGGAGAGGCAAAAGTAGATGACCATGATTTCGCGCGCCACCACCCCCTGCGTGTCTGACCCTGACATCTTCCTCAACCCGCTGCTCGAGGAGTCCCTGCCCGCCGGTGCGACGAGCGACACCCGCCGCCGTCACGCCCAGCTGGTCGCCCGCGCCGAGTCGGCCTGCGGGGAGTGCCCCTTGATGGTCGAGTGCCTCTACGCCGCCGTCGTCAAGCACGACGTGAACGGCTTCGTCGCCGGCACCACCCAGCGCCAGCGCGTCGAGATGCGCAACCGGCTGCGCGTCACCGTCGAGCCCGAGGACTTCGACACCCTCGCCGGCGTCTCCGCCCGCAACCGGCAGGTCGACCACGCCGAGGTGCTGCGGCTCCGCAACGCCAACCCCCACGAGAGCCTCGAGATGATCGCCCAGCGGCTCGGGTGCTCCCTCTCCACCGTCAAGCGCCACCTCCGCAAGGCCCGGCAGGGCTACGGCAAGACCGAGCTGAAGGTCGTGCCGCCGTCGCGCGAGCAGGTGCTGCAGGCCTACGTCGACGTCGTCGTCACCCGCACCAAGCGCCGGGCCGCCTGATCCTGGTCCCGTCCGGGGTGCGACACCGCACCGCCCCGGGTGGTCGACACAGCCCAACGCCCGCCCCGAGTCCCCCGAGGGGCGGGCGTTGCTGTGCCGGGACGTCACCGGTTCGGGCAGGCGTCGGTGCCACCGACAGCCCGTGCTCCCTACGTG
>JBHAES010000356.1:0-5187 GCA_041855725.1 Actinomycetota bacterium | reverse complement strand
GGAGCTCACCATGACCCGCACCGGTTCCCGCCACCTCAACGTCGTCGAGATCCAGTCCGTCATCGTCGCCCGCTGACCCCCACCGCCGCACGCTCACCCGGCGACGGCAAGAGCGAACGGCAGCACCGTACGGGCACCGACGCGACGCAGCAGCCGGGCGGCGACCGTCATGGTCCAGCGGGAGCCGACGCGGTCGTCGACGAGCAGCACCGGCCACCCGGGCCGCGATCTGCACCCAGACCTCGACGCCGACATCGGACTCTCGGTAACCCGGGTCGTGAAAGGTCGCGCCGCCCAGCCGACAGCCGCTCGCCGTGGGCGGACATGATGGCGCGCAGTCGCTCCGGATCACCGCGGTTCGCCATCATCTCGGCGATCTCGCCGACCGGCAGCCCTGCGTCGCGCAGCCTCACGATCCAGCGGGCCTGCGGGAGCTGGTCCGGGGAGGAGAAGCGGTGCCCGCTGAACGCGTCGACGACCGCCGGCTCCAGGACGTGCTGCTCCTGGTAGCAGCGCAGCATCCTGACGCTGATCGCCGTCAGCCTGGAGAACAGGCCCGATGCGCAGCAGTCCCTCCTCGCGATGCGCCATGCCCCCATGCCACATGCTGGTGCGAGGTGCAAGCACCGAGGCGATCGGCAGGGTCGTAGGCGGGTGCCCGCGGGACCGTACGAGGGTTGCGGGGATGCGCCGAACCCGGCTCAGCCGGCGATGTCGGCGCCGGTCATGGTGCCGTCGGGGTCGATGTCGACGATGATCACGTGGCCGCCGAAGAGGTCGCCGTCGTCGTAGTACGGGGTGGGGGTGCCGTCGGCGCCGATCGGCAGCTCCGACAGCCGCACCCGGGCGGCGACGCTGTCGGGGGTGAGCTCCTCGCCGGACTCCTCCAGCCACTCGTTGGCCAGTCCGGCGAGCTCCTCGCCGATGAACGCCCGCCACCGGGCGTCGACGGCCGCCATGTCGGCGACGAGCGCCAGCAGCGAGCCCAGCGCCGTCGCCACCGTCTCGGCCCCCTCCACCGACCCCTCGTCGACGTCGAGGGACACCGACACCCGCCCGCCGAGCCAGTCGATCCTGCCCCGCGCCGCCCCCAGCCGTCGGTCGAGCGTGAACTCGCCCAGCTCGGTACGGAACACGCGCGGCGTCCGGTACCGCTCCAGCCGCGCGTCGAGCTCCGGCACGTGCAGCCCGCGCGCCAGCACCTCCAGCAGGTAGAACGTCTCCCGCGGAGCCCACGGGTGCTCCGCCAGCCACGCCGGGTCGGGCGGCGGCGCCGGCCGCACCCGCACCCGGTACTGCGTCGCCGGCTCCAGGTGGTGGCCCCAGCCGACCCGCTGGTCCTCGGTGGCGAGCCACTCCAGCCGCCCCCGGACCTCGACGTACGACCCGTCGGCCGCCACGTAGCCGAGCACGTCCATCGACGGCCGCCACCATCGGTCCCGGCCGCCACGGGACGCCCCGCCCGCGGAGGCGCCGGTGAGCACCACCACCTCGACCTCCCGCGGCTCGAACCTCGCCTCGAACCTGCGCCGCTCCCCGTCGCCCATGCCGTCACCCTAGGACCCGACCACCCACGCCCCCCGGGCCACCCGACCGTACGCCCGGCCAACCGACTTGAGCCGGACGCACCCGATCCGATAGCGTAGCGAGGCGCACCCGGGCCTATAGCTCAGACGGTTAGAGCGCTGCCCTGATAAGGCAGAGGTCACTGGTTCAAGTCCAGTTAGGCCCACCCGTACCGGCGCCCGAGCCGGCTTCCACGCTCTGAGCCGTGCCCCACCGCACGCCAGGACCCACCCGTCGGAGCGTCTGCCACCCGCCGTACGCTCAGGTCAGCCGGTCGCTGGCGGGGGCGTCGAGGTCGACGCCTTCCAGCTCCAGCAGGGTCCGCATGCGATCGACGCCGCCGGTGTAGCCGACGAGGGAGCCGCGGGCGCCGATCACGCGGTGGCACGGCACGATGACCGGGACCGGGTTGCGGGCGTTGGCCCTGCCGACGGCCCGGGCCGCGCCGCGACCCATCGTGAGGCGGTCGGCGATCTCCCCGTACGTCACGGTCTTCCCGTACGGGATCTGCCGCAGCTCGTGCCACACCTGCTGCTGGAAGTCGGTGCCGCCGAGGGCCAGCGGCAGGTCGAAGGCGGTGCGCTCGCCGGCGAAGTACTCGCGCAGCTGGGTGGCCGCGGCGACGAGCACGGGCGCCGCGTCGTCCCGGTCGCCGTGGGCGGCGGCGGGCGAGGTGTGGGGGGCGAACTCGATCGCGGTGACCGCGCCGTCGTGGGCGACGATCCGCAGCGGGTCGACGGGGGTGTCGATGACGGTCCACATGTCAGATCAGTCTCCCAGATCTGGGGGTAGAAGGATGGCGAGCCGCCCCGGGTCGCGCCAGCCGCCGCCACGTACGAGCTGCTTCCGGCGACGGCTGCTCAAGGAGCAGGCGTGACCGTCGGCGGGCCCGTACGCTCACACGGTCAGCAGCCGCTGCCCGAGGGCACAGCGCCAGCCTGCTGGTGCCCGGTCCGAGCAGCACGAGCTGGTTGCCGCGCCGCACCGCCGTCCGCACCCTGGCGTCCAGCAGTTCCATGATCATCGCCCCGGCGGCACCTGCATCGCGAGCTGCGGGTGCTCGGTGCGCAGCTCGTCCACGAGGCTGAGCGCCCTCGACGGGGAACCTTCGGCAGCCGACGCCCCGGCCGCGCTCCTTCGTACGCTCCAGGACCTCCGGCACCGGGTTCGGCAGGGTGACCGCCAGCAGGGCATGGGTGTGCTCGCGCGGCACCCAGATGTGCGGTGGCGTCGTGCCGCATCCGGTGCCGCTCCCGCTCCTCCTCGTCCATCGACGACCACCGGCGGGCCGCGTCGCGCTGCACGAGGCTCAGGTCGGGGTCGGGCCCCTTCTCGTCCTCGGACCATGTCGAAGCGGACTCGTCGCAGCCGGGCCTGGATCGAGATGGTGAACCCGAGCTCTGCGGTTGCGGGCGACTGCTTCGACGACCTGGTCCACGTCGGGTTGTGGCTCGGTGGAGGGTCCTGGGGTGGGCTCGACCGGGACCTGGACCTCGACCGAGACCATGCAGGCAGTGCACATGCTCTGCCCGCCGCGGGGTACGAGCTTCCTCACCGTGGTGGTCTGTGTCTGCCCGGCAGCCCCACCACTGGGTCCCGACGTCGTCTGGCCCGAGGTGCCACCTGCCGCCGGCGCACCCGACGACGTGGTGGTGCCGGCATCCACGCGAACCACACCATGCGCGTCGGCTGCCCATCCATAGCCGCCTGCGTTGTGGTTCCTCGACGATGCCGCTGACGGTGAGCTGGTGGCCTGGCGCGGCTCACCCCTGACAGTGAGAGCCTGCGAGGGTACGACGGTGGCACCGACGACGAGAAGACCGACGGCATAGCGGAATGATCAGTCGAACGGACATGCCGTCACCTCGCTCAGATAGTCGTTATCGAATGCTTTGAGTCGCCCGTCCACCCTCGTGAAGAGAACGTTGGCCACCTTCAGCCTCCCTCCGGAATCCCTCGTGCCATCCGCGTGGTAGAGCGCCGACTGCGTGGTGTCCTCGCACGTTGTCAGAGTCACGGTCGCCTCCAGGTACCGTCCGCTGCGCTCGGCGGCCATTCTTTTGCGTAGGGAACTCTCCGCGCGCGACCAGCGCCTTCTCCTTCTGTGCCTGGAGGACGTTCACGGTGATCTACTGGAGCATCCCATCAGTGGTATCGAAGATGGTGGCGGTCGGCTCCATGCCTCCGCCCTCGAACTGCACCCGGTAAAACTCGTTGAAGTACTTGGTGTATACCTCCATCGCCTCGGTCTCGAAGGCGAGGGTCTGGGCGTTGCTGCTGGTTCGGTACTCGGGGCACCGGTAGGGGGTGCCCTGGGGTACGCCGGGGGTGGGCAGGGGGTGCACCAGTAGGTGGGTGAGGGGATGGTGGTGGGCTGGGTCGTGGCGGGTGTGCACCCGACCAGCACGGCCAGTGCCAGCAGGACGGCCGCGACGTTGTGTGGTCTGAGGCTCATCGGTGGACCTCCTCGGGGGGACGGAACGCACCAGGATGGCACCCCCCGCATGACGCGACGGGAGTTGTCCCCAGGACGGCTCGTCGTCCAGGGCAGCGGGACGTGACCGCTGCCAGCGCAGCGGAGGCGTCGGCCTGCGCGCGGACCTGGCTGATCGCAGGAGCAGCCGAGACGCCCCGGTGAGGTCGTCGGGCAGCATCCTGCTCGATCACGGGCTACCGGGCGGCCGGGCCACCGCTGGCACGTCCAGCGACCGAGCACCGGGCCCCCGCCGGCGGGGCCCATCGGCGCGCAGGCGCCCCCGGCCAGCACAGCCGGGGGCGCGAGGGCGTGAGGTCAGGCGACCGCGACGTCGACCGACTTGGCGAAGTACCCACCCTTGAGAACCGCGGTCACGGGGGCGGCGTCCTTGGGCACGTCGAAGTAGGCGGTCCCCTGGATGCTGTTACCAGGGTTGATCCCCTTGAGGAAGATGGTTCCGTCCACCATGACGGTCTCGCTGCCGGTCGAGTACTCGACGCCTGCGGCGTCCTTCACCTTGATGAAGTCGTCGGTGACGGTGACCTTCTGCTTGCCCACGTTCTTGACGGTGACATCGAGCTTGCACCACTTCCCCTGCGGCGTGATGGCCCCGCTGTAGTTGGTGACGGAGACGTCGCAGGCGAACGCGGTGACCGTGTACTCCACGTCACCGGACGTCACGGCCGCACCGATCCCCGGCAGCTGCGCAGCGGTGGACTTCTGCGCCGCAGTGGTCGCCGCCGCGTTGCTCGTGGCATCCCCGGAGCGCGCGGAGGTGCTCGAGCCGCCGCCCAAGGCGCCCCCGATCACGCCGAGGACGAGGAGCCCGCCGAGGATCGCGGCGACGATGAGACAGCCCTTGCCCTTCCGCTTCTGCTGCGGCGGGTTGTTCCCAGGTGTCGCGAACCCGGGAGGGGGGCCGGGCCGGTGCTGAGCCGGGCCGTGGGGACCGGTCGGAGGAATGGGCCCGTTCTGGGCAGGCTGAGGTGGCATCTGTGACACGGGGGTCCTTCTTTCACACGTAGGGGTGTGGTGACGTCGGAGATTCTGGGGGGGTGCCCCTATGTGTTTGGTCAAGCGGCGCTTGGGTGTTCGGGGGTTGGTTGGTGGTAGGGGGTGTGGTCTCGGATCATGGCGTGGAGGGT